>JAYTFO010000331.1:0-7760 GCA_043734305.1 Acidobacteriota bacterium
TTGTGGCAGCGCTTGCTCCAGAATTTCCTTGATCCGTTCCCAGCGCTCCGAACTCATGCCGTGCTTCTCCTGGAGATTTCCCGATGTAACCCAGGCCCGGGCCGCAGTCCAGTCGCGCTGGGTGCCCCACACATCGCGTACTTTGCGATGTGTGGGTTTCATCACATTCGGGATGCGTCGAGATCACAATCAAACTTGACCCCTCGGAGTTAGTCTACTCGGGCGAGGAGGAACTTCATCGTCATAATCGCTCTGGATTTCATGGAGAACCTTGTGCGGTCCGGGAATTTCAGGAACGCAACGGTTCCAGGGAAGCCCACTCATCGCAAAGTACTCGATGGGCACCAACCGCGTTACCTCGGCCACCCGCCAGTAACATTCTAGCGGCGGGTATCGTGACCATCGAAGTGCGCCGAGGTCACAAGCAATCGCCTGCGCAAAAAAAAACTCCTCCGCGCCGCCCTTCCCCTTGGCGACGCGGAGGATTATCTGGAAACCCGGAGTCTTGATCACAAAACTTTGCGAGCCACGGACTCGTTGGAACCCAGGCCAGACTCAAGCACTTTGCCGAGGGGGCAGGCGGGTGAATCCGGCTGAGCTGGTTTCCATCTTCTAGAACGACAGTGCCGGAAAAAATCCTTCTCGCAAGAAAGAAAAAAATGAGGAAGGTGCGGCTGACCTATTTTCGAAACAGGTTCCGGGCAATGAATAAGGCATTGGCGGGGCGCTCGGCCAGGCGCCGCATCAGGTAGGGATACCACTCCGTGCCGAAGGGAATATAGACTCGCATCGCCCAGCCGTCCTTGACGAGGCCTTGCTGCAGGTCGCGGCGAATGCCGTGTAACATTTGTAATTCAAAGGCGTTACGAGGAATGTTCTCGCTGGTCGCAAAGGTTTTGGCCTGATTGATGATGGCCTCATCGTGGGTCGCCAGGCCGTGGTAGATCCCGCTCTTCAGCAGGATTTTCATCAGCTTGACGTAGTTCGCGTCGACTTCGGACTTCTTCTGGAACGCGATCTCCGCCGGTTCTTTGTAGGCGCCTTTGCAGAGGCGGATGCGGACGCCGTCGGCCAGGAGCTTCTCAATATCGGCCTCGGCGCGCCGCATGTAGGACTGAATCACCGCTCCTACGCATCCCTTGTTTTCCGGCGACTGATGCAACTGGTGGACGAAGTCCAGAGTGCGCTGGGTGTAGGCGGAGCCTTCCATGTCCACGCGGACAAAATTCTTCGGCGACATACTGGCGGCGCGCGCGACCAGTCCGCTGACTAACTGGTGCGCTAGATTCTCGTCTACATCCAGGCCCATGTGAGTTAGTTTCAGGCTGATGTTGGCGTTCAGTTTCCGGGCGGCGATTTCATCAAGCAGATGATGGTAGAGCTGGGCGCTGGCTTTGGCTTCGTCGGCGTTGGTGACGTTTTCGCCGAGGTTGTCAACGGAGACGCCGGCGCCAAACTGGTTGACGGCAGCGGCGGCGCGGACGGCGTCGGAGACCTCCGTCCCGGCGACGAAGCGGGCGGAGGTGCGCTGTCCGATGCGGGAGCGCTCGGCGATGTCGCGGAGCAACCGGCTCTCCGACAGAGCGATGAACGTTGCCCTCAGCACACGGCACCGGATGCAGACGGAATGGGACTGCCAGAGACGAGCGTTGGCATTGACAGTAATTTTTATCACACTTTCTGGTAGAGACGGGGTCACCCTGTCTCTATCACTACTTGACTAGTCATCTGACTAGTTAGTATAATGAACTAGAGTATTGGAGGTAGACACGTGGGTTCATGGCAAGTGCAGGATGCGAAGGCGCGGTTTAGTGAGTTTCTGGATGCGACCATCAAGAAAGGGCCGCAGGTCGTTACGCGCCGCGGAATTGAAACTGCCGTTTTAGTCCCGATCGAGGAGTGGAACCGGCTGCAAAGGGCTGCCCGGCCCGGACTCAAATCGTTGTTGCTCGCGCCGGAAGCGCGCTTCGAGAACTTGCTGCCAGAGACACGTAATTTGAGACGACGCCCCCCGGTGGAGTTCAAGTGAACAGATACCTGCTGGACACCAACGTTATTTCCGAACTGCGAAAACCGCGTCCGCACGGCGCAGTGGTGGCATGGCTCAGCGGCCAGGAGGAAGAGCAGTTGTTCCTTTCCGCGGTCACGCTGGGTGAACTGCAAGCTGGAATCGAGCGGACGAGACATCAGGATCCAGCGAAAACGAACGAGATCGAACATTGGGCTGACCAGCTCGCCGCCTCATATCAGGTCCTCCCGATGGATACGACGTGCTTTCGAGAGTGGGGTCGCATCATGGACCGAAAGCCAGATGGATTGCTCGAGGACGGGATGATTGCCGCTACTGCGCGAGTCAACGGTCTAATTGTTGCGACCAGAAATGAGCGCGATTTCAAGCAATTTAGGGTGGCGGTTCTCAATCCTTTCAGAGACTAGGTCATTTCAAAATTCCGCTCGCTCCGCTCCCGAAATCAAGCCCAGGCCACCAGTCGTGTAAAATAGCCCTTTGCCCATGGACCTCATCGCCATCCAGAAAGCCTTGCGCGAACGCAACATCGATGCTTGGCTGTTTTGCGACCATCACCATCGCGACCCGATCGCTTACCGCGTTCTCGGGTTGCCCGATGGACTGATGGTAACGCGGCGCTGGTTCTACCTGATCCCGGCCAAGGGCCAGCCGACCAAACTCGTCCACAAGATTGAAGCGGGACACCTCGACACTCTGCCCGGCAGCAAAGTGCTGTACTCGGGATGGCAGGAATTATTCGACAGCATGAAGGGCCTGCTGGCGTCGCACCGCAATATTGCGATGCAGTACTCGCCGAATAATCTGGTGTTTACGATCTCGCTGGTGGATGCGGGGACGGTGGACCTGATCCGCGGGCTCGGGAAAAATGTTGTGAGTTCGCAGGACCTGATCGCACAGTTTGAGGCGACGCTGAACGACGAGCAGATTACCACCCACTATGCCGCCCGCGACATCATCGACCGGCTTGTTCCGGAGGCATTTCAGGAAATCGGCCGGCGGGTGCGGAGCGGCGGCACCTACGAACATGAAATCCAGAAGTGGTTCATGGACGCCTTCGAGCGCGAGAACCTGGTCACCGATGACGCGCCGATCGTGGCGGTAAATGCGAACAGCGGGAATCCACACTATGAACCGAGTGCGAAACATCCGGTGCCGATTCGCGAAGGCGATTTTGTTTTGCTCGATGTCTGGGCGAAAAAGAATACGCCGGGCGCTGTGTTTTATGACATCACTTGGACAGGTGTCGTCGGCAAGCCGACCGATCGCCATCGCGAGATTTTCAAGATTGTGAGCGAGGCGCGCGATATCGGATCGAAGACCGCGCTGGACGCCGTTTTCGCAGGCCGACCGATTGCGGGATGGGAAGTAGACCGCGCGGTGCGCGCGCACATTAACAAAGCGGGATACGGCGACTATTTCATTCACCGCACCGGCCACTCGATCGGCACATTGGTCCACGCCAACGGCGCCAACATGGACGACCTTGAGATTCACGACGAGCGCCGCATCCTTCCCAACTCCTGTTTCTCGATTGAGCCGGGCATTTATCTGCCGGAATTTGGAGTGCGCAGCGAAGTCAACGTTCTGGTACGCACGGGGAGCGCCGAGGTCACTGGTAAAATTCAACACGAACTCGTAACGATCTGAACGAACAGCGATCTAAACGAAAGACGATCTGAAGAATAAGCAAACTGACAGGCAATCATCTGAATGGCTAAGACCTCCGCAGACAAAACAGCAAACGCAGACAGCACGCCGGAATATCCGCTGACCACGACGGCGATTGTCGCACCCATTGTGGGCTGGCTGATTCCGGGCGCGGGACACATCATGCAGAAGCGCTATGTGCGTGGAATTCTGCTGATGGTCTCGGTGTTCGCGATGTTCCTGATTGGCCTGGGCATGAACGGACGCGTCTATGGGCCGAATGGCGGCGACATTCTGGAGATGCTCGGCTTTGTCGGCGATCTGGGATCGGGCGCGCTCTACTTCCTGGCGCTCATCATGGGCTGGGGACAGGCGGCCGCCGCGCACGCCACCGCCGATTACGGCAAGACGTTTGTGATCGTGGCCGGACTGTTGAACTTCATCGCTGCCGCGGACGCTCACCACATCGCGCTGGGGAAGAAACCGTGACCTTCAATCTTTCGCATTTCAGCGCCGCCGTGTTATTCGCTCTGTTCGCCTCCGTCGTCTTCGGCATCACGCAACGCAACACCACCATGGAGCAGGCCCGCTACGGCCTGTATTGCTTCGCTCTGTTTGTTGGCGGAGTGTTCGCAGCGGGCTGGGTGATGTGGCTGCTGCGAAGATAGCTCTTAGCTCTTGGGCCCTAAGTATTTCGCGATTGCTTCGAGGCCGGTGTCTTTCAGCTAACAGCTAAAGGCTAAGAGCTAAGAGCTTCTTCTCACCCTTCCCACACAAAAGCGTCAAACACCCTGGTCGACGAGAAGCCGATGCGCTTGTACAACGTTATCGCCCGCGCGTTTGCCTCGGTCACGGTCAGCGAGATAGAACGGAAATTTCGTTCGCGCAATTTTTTGGTGGTTGCGGCCAGCAGCAACTCTCCTAATCCGCTTGATCGATATTCGGGAAGCACACAGACCTGCGTGATGTGTCCTACGTCGGGACGTACTTGCGAACACAGAATCAATCCGATCAAAGTTCGAGTGGCCTTCTGAAAGACCAGACAGGAAGAATGTGAATCAAAAACTCCGCATCCCGGAAAGCGCACGATGTTATTCAGAAAGCGCAACGATCCGCTCAAAGTGCGGTACTGATCGTTAATGTCGGCGTCGACGTGTCCGCGATAAGCTGCGGTGATAACGGCCGCCGCCGACTGATATTCCTGCTCCGACCACGGCCGTATCTCAAACTCCGGCCTGAACGCGGGTTCCGTGGCCGCACGCGCTGGAATCTCCATCGTCATAAAGACGCGTGGATGGCGGCTGAAGCCCTGCTGCACGAACGGCCGCACGACCTGGCCAGTGTCATGCGCCAGCAGTTGCGCCTCGACGCGATGAATTCCCGGCGACTGCTGGAGCGTTTCGATGACGTGCGTAAGAAGCCGCTCCTCAACGTCCTGACGATTGGAAGTGCGGCCGCCGTCGCGAACAAACAAGTCTCCGATCACACCCTTGCTCTGTTCGTATACAAAGAACGAGTATCCGAAAACGCTGCCGCGTTCAATGGCCGCATAGCCCGGCAGAATCTTCGAGTCGAGATAGCGCAGGATCATCTCGGCGGAACCGGAGTAATCCCAGGAGAGCGTCTGCGCCCAGACGGCGATCTCCTCTTCCAGAAGCGGCCGCAGATCGGCCGAAGAGAAGTGCCTGAGATCGAGAATTTCCACGGGGGATCGAGGCTCCAGTGCAAAAGTCTAGCAGGTTGAATGTGCCGGGAACGTAACGCCGACGCCACGTCGTTGGTATCCGCGCCGTTACACAAAGAACCCACGTGTAGAGACGCGGCTTGCCGCGTCTCCTCGTACAAATCCGCGCCGACGCGTCGTCAACAGGTTTCGACGGAGACGGGGCAAGCCCCGTCCGTACTAATGATTTCAGCTGGCGGGGCCTACCCAATACAAGTCCAGCTTCTGTGCGGGGATGCTGGTCAAGAAAGAGACTTTGCGGCCGCGCAATAGATCGCCGTACTCATCCGTAGAGTTCCGCAGGATCACGAGGACATGGCCATCACGCGGCACTTGTCCAATCTCGTAGCGTTGCACTGGGCGATTGAGATAAAACTCCAGGCCGTACTCGAGTTGCCGGTTGGTGTGAAACAAAGCAACCGGCACCGCCTCCTGCGAAAAACTTTGGATGCTCTGCGCCACGGGACGCGCCGATTGCGTGGCATCGATCGCCGGAGCCGCCAACTTCAGAAGCGCGGCCACTCCGATCACGATCGGGAGCATGGTCGCAGGCCGCAATATGCTCAAGCCCGCCCGAAAAAGAGTGGCGGCAATGCCAATCATCACGAGGACCGCCAGCAGCGCGGCCACGTAAATAACGGTGCCTGTCACCAGTCGATGAGTGAGTTGAATGCCTGGAAGCGCCAGAGCCGCGAATACCAGAACCCCGCACAGCACCGCATGCAGGCCGAGGAGCCAGGGAAAACTTTTCGCACCGTCCCGTTCGCGACTGTGCAAATATTCCGCGACCAGCAGCGTTCCGGCAGGAATGGAAGGCAAGATGTATCCCGGCAGCTTGGATTGCGAAGCGCTAAAGAAAAGAACCGGCACGAGCAGCCAGATCAGAAGGAAAAGCTGCCAGGAGCCATCGGGCGTGGCAATCGATTCTCTTCTTTCGGACGTCACTACCACCCGCACTCTCTGGGCCACGGCAAGGATCAACCACAACGTCCACGGCATCAGCGCCAGCAGCAACACGGGAAGGTAAAACCAGAAGGGTTGGCGATGGTGATAGATATCCTGTCCGAAGCGGCCGAGATTATGTTCGAGGATGAAGATCCGAAAAAAATCAGGATTGCGAAGTTGCACGGCGACATACCAGGGCATCGCGACCGCCAGGAATGAAGCGATGCCCGGGATCCACAGCGATTCGCGTATCGCTCCCCAGTCGCGCTTTATCGCGAGAAAGATCAACAAAATAGCGCCCGCAAAAAAAATTGCGACCGGGCCCTTCGCGAGCGTCGCAAGGGCAAGAAACGAATAGAAGACAATCAGGCCTGGCCGCTTCTTGCTTTCGTACCATGAGTACCAACCGAGCAGAGCGATCGCAAACATGGCGGCCAGCGGCATGTCGGTGGAAGCGCCGCGCGCAAAGCCGATGATGCCGGCGCAACTCGCAGCGATCAGCGAACCGTCAGTCTCTAATCCCGGACGAAATCGGCGCAGGAAAAAATAGATGGCTGCGATCATCAACGCTGCATCGAGCGCTCCCGGCAGGCGCGCAGCGCGGTCGCTAACGCCGAAAACGGAGTAGCCCACCATCGCCTGCCAGTAGTACAGCACCGGCTTTTCCATCCAGGGCTTACCTTGCAATGTGGGAGTGATCCAGTCGTGGCGATCGAGCATTTCACGAGCCACTTGAGCGTAGCGCGGCTCATCAGCGCCGAGCAGGCCAAACGCACCGAGACCATAGAAAAATAGAAACCCGCAAAACGCAACCAGCAGCAACACGTCGGTGCGCGTTCGCGTGTTCATAGTAGAGTCACGCTGTACGAGGCCGCAGGAGAGCCCAAATGCTGACTACGGTCCAGACACTTTCGAGCACGACGAAGCCGACCTGAAAGGGATGGAACGCAATCCAGGCAAGAATCGCGGAGCCGGCGGCGTTCAAAATATTGTAAGCAGCGCCGCGGGAGTTGACCCATCCCAGTTGATGGCCGACATAGCCGACCAGGATGAGAAGCGCTCCGACGAAGGAAATCAGTTGCCGTGCAAGGTCCATACTCATGTTGCGTTCACCGCTGCTTTCTCAGTGCGTAGTCGTTCGATGATTTTGAAAATCGCAATGCCCATTGGCCCGTCAAGCGAGCAGCCACTGGCGCACTTGTGGCCGCCGCCGCCGAAGTACTCGGCGACCGTTGCGACATTCACTTCTCCCTTGCTGCGCAAACTGACGCGCCAGCGGCCGTCGGACAACTCGCGAAAGAAGATGGCAACCTGTACATCGCCGATCGACAACGCGTAGTTCACCAGGCCTTCGCAGTCTTCCTCGCGCGCGCCAAAACGTTCCATCTGTTCCTGCGTCACCCAGATCCATCCCAG
>JAYTFO010000332.1:0-3066 GCA_043734305.1 Acidobacteriota bacterium
GGCGACCGCCCCATCATGATTTCCGATGCCATCAACGACAGCGACCGCCTCTCGTCCTGTAGCAAGATCGCGCGCAGAGCCATGCAGGGCCAGGCTGCGGAATTCAACGTCTATGCGTTCCAGACGGTTGACGACGCCCCGGTGGGAGACACTTTCCTGGAACTCTTCGCCCAATACAATATCGACGGCATCCGCCTCAGCGAAGCTGCGTTCCAGAAACTGCAAATGGAAATCTCGCTAGTCCCGTGTTCCTTCGAAGTGCCGCGCCTCTGGGATGGCGAACATGCCCGAATTCTCCAAGGTTTGGTCCCGGTAGATCGTGACGTCTTTCGCCCTATCCTGATCCGCGAAGGCCACATCGCCCTAGCCGACCCCAGAGACTACTCGGTCCACGGCTGGACCCAGCAGAAATATTACGAAGTCTGCACCAACGCGGTGCTATACGCCCGGTTGGCGGGGGAGAAGGGCACGACGGCGAAGGGTTAGGTACGTGCAGGGCGAGCATTCCTGCTCGCCGACGCTTTTGATCCTGTGGCGCGGACACTCTTGTCCGTGGCTTTTAACCTTACTCTTGAACCCCGCGAGCAAGGAATGCTTCAAGGGCGACCATCCTTTCGCCGTTGATCTCTCTCGTCTAAACAGGACAAAAGAGGTGCCCCACCCTTCGTTTTTTGAAGGGTGGGAATCACCATCGAGGTCATAGAGGCGGGTGGCCCAGGCTTTTGACCTCTCCGATACAACCAAGACAGAGGGTGCCCCAGCCTTCGCTCTTTGAAGGGTGGGAGTAAACAATGCTCGCTAGTGTAGTGCGTCATACAGATTGACTTTTATGCAAGGAGCGGTGAGCGCGCGTCACTTTTTCGAGGATGTCGGAGGCGCGGGCGCGCTGGTCGCTCGCGCAGGATGACCTGAAGTCCTATCAGTAAGCAGCCGAGTTCCTGAACTTCAACAATATCGACATGGTTTGCCTGCAGCATGAATATGGAATCTTCGGTGGACCCGTGGCGGTTGGCTCGCCGCTCATCATCGTCGATGTCAGCGCGGGGGATGGAACCGGCGAGAAGGTTGACAAGGCGGCACCCGCGGGCAGTGTCGCGGCTACACCGCCTGCTGATGCCGCTCGCCCGCGAACCGGGCACGAGAAGCCGGTATCGACCTGACCCAAGTAGCCGGCTCAGGTCCGGGGGGGGGCGGATCGTTTGCGACGATCTAAACACGGCGTCCCCGCCCATCGATCAAGTGCAGCTCCAAACCACGGAAATCAAAGTGATCGGCATGCGGCGGTTGATCGCCGAACGCATGAGTGAGGCCAAGCGCACGATCCCGCATTTTTCCTATGTGGAAGAATTGTCCGGCCGGCAATGCAGGTTGGTGAAATTGCACCGCCCGCCGCCGGAGATAAGAATTTTTTTTCCGGTGCGCTCGGCATGTTCCAGCACGCCCACGCGCCGCCCGCGTTTCCCGGCCTCCACCGCGCCCAGCAGTCCCGCGCCGCCGGCCCCCAGTATGAGCACATCGAATTGCTGATTCATCGCGTCTTGCAACTCTACCGCGACACTTAATCCGTTGCTCTGCTTTTCTGGTACACTCTTCGCTCCGGGAGCACAAATGATTAAGCACGTCTTCCTTTTTGCTTGTGTACTCTTAACCGCCGTTGCGGCAAAAGCGCAGCAACCAGCAAAGGCTGCTGATTTTGCGATTGCCGAGGGCGACCGCGTGGTTTTTTACGGGGACAGCATCACCGAGCAGCGTCTCTACACCACAGACATCGAACTTTTTATACTGACCCGCTTTCCTGACCGTAAAGTTTCATTTTTTCAGTCCGGAGTCGGTGGCGACAGAGTGAGTGGCGGCTCCGGCGGCCCCATCGACCAGCGGCTCCGTCGTGACGTCTTCGATCACCAGCCGACCGTGGTCACCATCATGCTGGGCATGAACGATGGCTACGACCGCGCTCTGGCTCCCGACATTTTTGAAAGCTACAAGAACGGCTACCGCTACATCGTGGAAGCAATCCAAAAAGAAATGCCCAAGGCTCGCCTGACCCTTCTCAAACCTTCACCGTTTGATGATGTCACGCACGCCGAAAATTTCCCAGGGGGTTATAACAAGACTTTACTGCAGTTCGGCTTTTACCTTGGTGAGCTAGCCGCAGAAAAACACGCCAGCACGGCCGATTTGAACGCGCCCGTGGTCGATGCGCTCCAGAAAGCCAAAGCGAAAAATGTTTCGCTCGACACCCTGTTAATCCCCGACCGCGTGCATCCTGGTCCCGCAATTCACTGGGTGATGGCGGAAAGCGTTTTGGAAGCCTGGGGCGCAATGCCGGAAGTGACCTCCGTCCACATTGACGCGGGTGGCAAACTTGCCGCGCAGGTTTCCAATACGGAAGTAAGCGGCATTACAAAAAGTGCGGGTCGCCTGCGCTGGACTCAAATGGATAAAGCTTTGCCGCTTCCCATGGGCCCTCTCGAATCCGACCCGTTGCTGCAACTCACGCTTTCGTCATCCGACTTGATCCGGGCGCTCGATTCCGAATCCTTGCGGGTCACGTCGCTGCCACCGGCATCTTACAAGTTGCGAATTGACGAGCGGGAAATTGGCGCTTTCTCAGCGGAACAACTGGCGGCGGGGATTAATCTCGCATTGCTCGAGACCCCCATGCTGGAGCAATCCCGCCGCGTCGCCATGGACACACAAGTCAAGAACACTCTCGAAACACAGCTTTTTGATTTGGGAGACTCGAACGATCCCGTCTTGCCGGAGACCATCAAGCAACTTGCCGCAGCTGAAGAAAAAGCCGTCGCCCACCAGCGCGCGGACGCGCAGCCTGTAGCGCATCACTATGAGCTTCTGCCGATTGCAACCGCGGCGCCCAAGACAACCCCAAAATAATCGGGATATCTTGCCATGCTCTTCGTGGGCGGGTGGCCCAGGCTTTTGACCTCTCCGATACAACCAAGACAGAGGGTGCCCCATCCTTCGTTTTTTGAAGGGTGGGAATTAGTACACTCAAGGCCATAGCACTTCACGCCACCCGATCCTGGAACGAAATCTTCTCCCAAC
>JAYTFO010000333.1:0-9038 GCA_043734305.1 Acidobacteriota bacterium
GCGCTAATACGTGCGAAGGCCTCCGCGTACATTTTTCTGGGTGACACCTATGAAGACATGGGGCAATGGCAGAAACAGTTGGCAAGTGAGCGTACCGCCCTCTCTTTGCTCGCGCCACTGGCGCAGCCTGCGAACGCGCAATCCCGTCGCGACGTAGCCCTAGCCTACACAAGGATTGCGGATGCCTTATCGAAGCTGGGTGACAAACGCGGCGCATTAGCAATCGAGCTGAAAGCGTTGGCGGAGGACGAAGAGGCGGCAAGAATCGACCCTAGCAATGCGCTTCCCCGTCGCGATGTTTACATCGATTACTACAAAGTTGCCGTCATGCAGTCTGCACTGGGTGACATGCGGGCAGCGATGGCGAACCAGCGCAAATGTATCTCCTTATGCGAGGCCGAGGTGGCGGCGAATCCTGCGAGCGCGGAGATACGTGGCAATCTGGGAACTGCATATTTTCGATATGGCGAAATGCTGGAAAAACTTTCGAATCCGAAAGACGCGCTTCGCTATTACCAGAAAGCAGTGAACATTGAAGAAGCCCTGTCGGCAGCCGACCCGAAGGATGCGGAGAAACGCGGAGATTTGTCCGAGGACCGGATGAAGCTAAGCGACGTGTACCTGCAACTCGGCGACGCGGCGAGCGCGCTGGCCGGTTATCGCAAGGCGTTGGCCATCCGCGAAACCCTGGTTGCGGCCGATCCAGAGAATGCGGAAGGACGCAGTCAATTGGGGCGTATTTATGAAAAGCTCGGGCGATACCACGCGTTGCAAGGCGCGAAGAATGTTTCCCGTCAGCACAGCGCGGAAAACTGGCGTGAAGCTAGGCGCTGGTACCAGCAAAGCCTCGATGTATGGAAGAGCTTGCAGCAGCACAAGACTTTAGCGGTTGACTATGCCAACAAACCTCTCGAAATCTCGAGGCAACTGGCAAAATGTGACGCTGCAATTGCACGATCTCACTAATGGGCCGGACTCGAGTACCGAGTGATCGGACCCCAACCAAACACTTGTGGCCTATTGAAACCATGGAAAGCTCCACGGGCACATTACAGTGTCCCGGGCGGACGAACGCGATCACTCCCTGAGCGGGATCGACAGCGTCGGGTTGAGAGGCCCTGGAACAGAATTCGACCGTCAAACAGAGTCGGCTTCGCCGAATCCTTTAGGCCCGATTTTGAGAATCTCCCCGAGTAATAGCCAGAAGAAATAATGTCCGGAGGACTAGATAAACCTGTTGACACCAGTTGCCTGCTTCGCGTAATTTCGTGAACGTTTACGATCTTTACGTGATTCGTCCCAGGGAAGGTGGAACGCTCCCCTGGATTGCGGAATTCTCTTGCAGTTGTAGTCCGAGTTCTACCATGCATCGAAAAACTAAGCTTCTCGACATCGCGAAGGCTCTGGGCGTATCCACGGGCACGGTTCATCGGGCCCTGCACAATCATCAGGGCGTCAACGCCGCCACCAAAGCCCGGGTCCTGCAGATGGCCGAGAAACTTAACTATCGGCCAAATCTGGCGGCGCGCTACCTTTCTTCGCAGCGCAATCTGCGCATCTCGGTCAACACTTTGCAAGGCACCACTTCTTTCTGGGACGAGGTGCGCGAAGGAATCAGCGAGGAAGCCCGCGGGTTGGCAATGGAAAACGTGGAAATCGAGTTCCGCACCTACCCACGCCTGGGCGAGGGGGAAGAAGAAGCCTTCGATGCGGCGCTGAAGACCGGCGTCGATGGGATCATCGCGTTCCCGAGCCACCCGCAAGGACTGCATTCCTGGATGCGGCTGGCGTCGTCCAGCAGCATCCCGGTGGTGTGCGTAGCAACGGATGCTCCGCACACAGGCCGTCTGGCGGTAGTTTCCGTGGATACGATGGCGAGCGGATCGTTGGCCGCGGATCTGATGGGAAGTTGGCTGCGGGGAACGGGAAAAGTTGCGGTCACTATGAGCGCGCTGTCGATCTCCGAACATGCGGAGAAATTCAAGGCGTTCGAAACCACGTTGCACAACCTGTATCCCAACATTTTGCTGGAGGAGACCATCCAGGACCACGATGTGGAATACGAGGCGTATGAGAAATGCATCACTCTCTTTCAGAATCATCCGGATTTGAAAGGAATTTACGTTACGACGGAGGCTTCCATTCCCGTTCTGAAGGCGGCGCGAGACGCGCAAATGCTGGATCGGATGATCGTCATCACCACCGATCTGTTCCCGGCGCTGGTCCCGGAAATTCGAGCGGGAGCGGTGGCGGCGACGATTTATCAGAGGCCCCGCGCACAAGGACGGGTGGCGTTCCGGGTGCTGCATGAATTCCTGATGGAAGGCAAATGCGCGTTTTCCCAGGTAACGCTGGCACCGCATCTGGTGATGCGGGGAAATTTGGATTTTTTTCTGCAACGGCAATCGCTGGAGTCGAAGAGCACCGGCCAACGGGCCGCGTCGCCGGAACTCGCGGAGTTCATCGGTTAGCTTGTTAAGCGCATTTTGTAGATTCTGAAGGCTTTGGTTGGCACTGCTAAAGGGCCCGGCTTTCACAACGGCATGCTAATTTTTCGGGCACATAAACAGGAGGTACTATTCATTTCCTAGGGATCGATGTCGGCACGGGTGGAACGCGCGCGCTGATCATTGACGAGCGCGGACGAGTGATCGCCTCCGGAACGGAAGAGCATGTGCCGTTTCAGTCTCCGCAGATGGGCTGGGCGGAGCAGGATCCGCGGGATTGGTGGCGGGCCTGCGGACGCGCCGTGGCGCAGGCCCTCGCGAAGTTCCCCGCTGGCGGAGCGGCTATCGACTGCGTCGGTTTCTCCGGGCAGATGCACGGTGCAGTCCTGCTCGACGCTCAGGACGAAGTGGTGCGGCCCGCACTCATCTGGTGCGACCAGCGAACCGACGCTCAGGTGCAGGAATTGTCCGAACTGTTCGGAGTGGACCGACTGATTCAACTTACATGCAATCCTCCACTTACTAACTTCACTCTCACCAAGTTACTCTGGGTGCGGAAGAACGAACCACAAAACTGGCAGCGGGTTCGTCATGTGATGTTGCCGAAGGACTACGTCCGCTTTCGACTGACCGGCGAGCGCGCAATCGACATGGCGGACGCTTCCGGCACACTGATGTTGGATGTTGCCCGGCGCGCCTGGTCGGCCGAAGTGCTGAGCAAGACGGGGATCGACCGCGAGTTGCTGCCGTCGCTGGGAGAGTCGCCGGATATTTGTGGGCGAATCTCGCCGGACGGGGCGGCGGCCACCGGCCTGAAAGCAGGCACGCCAGTAGTAGCGGGCGCGGGCGATCAGGCCGCAGGAGCAGTCGGGATGGGGATTGTGCGTCCGGGAACGGTGAGCGCAACCATCGGCACATCGGGAGTTGTATTCGCGGCCACTGATGGTCCAGCGCTTGATCCGCGAGGACGGCTTCACACTTTCTGTCATGCGATTCCGCAACGCTGGCATGTGATGGGAGTTACTCAGGCTGCGGGCTTGTCTTTGCGTTGGTTCCGAGACCGTTTCGGGGCTGGTGCGGACGATGGTCGCGATCCCTATGAGCGCTTGTCTGGAGAAGCGGCATCTGCGCCCGCTGGTTCGGATGGAGTGCTGTGGGCGCCTTATCTGATGGGCGAGCGTACACCGCACTGCGATCCGAACGCGCGCGCGGCCCTGCTTGGCCTTTCGGCGGTGCATACGCGCGCGCACGTAATCCGCGCGATTATCGAAGGTGTTGCTTTCAGCCTCCGCGACAGCTTTACGATTTTTGGCGAGATGAAAGTTCCCGTCAGCCGCATTCGGCTGGGTGGCGGCGGCGCTCGATCCCCTTTGTGGCGGCAAATTCAGGCGGACGTCTACGGTCATGCGGTCGAGATCGTAGAAGCGGAAGAAGGCGCCGCGTACGGAGCTGCAATCCTGGCGGGTGTCGGCGCGAAATGCTGGAAGTCAGTCGACGAAGCGTGCGATGCGGTCGTCAGAACCGCGCAGGAGATCAAACCAAATCCACGGGATGTCGCAACTCTCGAGCAGTCTTATCAGGCGTATCGCAAGATCTATCCGGCGTTGCGGGAGATTCTCGGTATCTCGTAAATGGTTTTGGGAAGGGCACGGCTTCAGCCGTGCCATCAGATTCACAGCAGGTTTGCGCTTTAGCGCCTGCGGTTCGCCTCTCTTCGACTGGACAAAGAACGATCACGTGCGGACCGAGTGGCTCCCGAAAGAATTCTCCGGAGAGGACGAAGCAGACCTCGGGCGCTAAGCGCAGACTATTTAGGAGATTTAGTGGCACAAGTAAAACTCGTGTCCTTCCCGTTCCGATAGCCGGGCTTGTCAGCAGCCCACTCCATCCCGCCCGTGCCAGTACGTAGCCCAGCCCAGATAGCGCGTGGCCGCTTCATGCATTGCGTCTGCGACGGTGGAAAAGTTTGCCGCGACGTGATGTTCGAAGCCGTTTTCGCAGATGTAGTGCAGGAGTTTCTGCATCTGCGGGATTTCAACTACGCCAGCGCCGCCGAAAGTGTTCAGGTCGTCGTCTGTGAATGCGCCGGTCCCGATGTAGCCTCGCACTTTGCCGTCGGTATCGTCGGTGGAGAAGCGGGCAAACGTCATCGTGCCGGATTTCACGCGGCCCACGCAGGTTCCGAAAGTGTTCTCTTTGCCTAAAGTGCCGGCGATGATCTCCTGGAAATCCATGCGCACGTCGCGGAAGAAATGTTTCGGCAGGTTGCTGCAATGGAAGCAGACGGCTTTGTCGGGGTTGTCGCCGTAGTTGTTGTTCCAGTCGAGCAGCGCGCTGGGCGTTCCGGACGCGAGTTGCAACGCGTGCATGCTCACCACGCCGCAGACATCCACCTCGCAGGCGCTGGAGAGGAGGTTGTCGCTCATCATGCTCATCATGGTGCAGGGGACGATGCCGAGGTTTTCTTCGATCGAAGTCCAGCACTGCACCGCGCTCACCTGAACGTCGGTGGCTTTCATCCACTGTTCGACGACCGCCGAGAGCTTCGCCATTTTCAGCAGCGCGGATTCGGGGATGTTATTGGTAGAGACGTACTTCTTGATCGCCGCCAGCTTCTGCGCAGCAGCATCGTCGTCGTCTTTCATCCGGCTGATGCGGCCGAGGACTTCAGAAAGGTCCAGCGTCTCGACTGAAATGCCATTCGCTTCCAGAATCCGTTCGCTATAGCGGACCGTGTTGAAAGCCGTCGGACGCGCGCCGATACTGCCGACGCGCAGATTCTTCAGTCCGTTGACGATGCGGCAAACGCCAGCAAAGCGTTCCAGGTCCCCGCGAAATTCGGGGGACGAGGGGCTGACCGTGTGGTTCGCAGTCAGCGAGTACGGGATGCCGTATTGGCGCAGGTTGTTACAAACTGAAATCTTGCCGCAGAAACTGTCGCGCCGGTAGGCGATGGTCATCTTGCCGGAATCGTCGGGCGTGGCTTGCACAAGAACGGGGACGTTCAGACGAGCCAGACGCAGTGTGTCCGCAACGGCGCGTTCGTCGCCGAAATTGGGCAGGCTGACGATGACGCCGTCGATCTGTTCATTCCTGGAGCGAAACAAAGCGGCGCAGCGCTTGGCTTCATCGTGTGTCTCGACTGCGCCATGCTTGCTTTGTTCAGGGCCGAGAGCCACGACATCAAATCCCGCCTGGTCGAGAACCTTGAGCATCTCCTCACGTCCGGATTTCGCCAGGTGATCGGGAAAGAAACCGCGCGTGCCAACAATCAGACCAACCGTCATTCTTCTTTTTGAGTTCGACATAAATGATTTCTTTCGATGGATGCCGGGGGCGGCTGAAGCCGCGTTCGCGTTGTGGGTCTAACGGCGTGGCTAAAGCCACGCCCCTTCAAATCAGACTCCGCCTAGGACGACTGCCGTCCCGGCCGGAAATAGAAGCAGTACACCGCGCCCCAGATGGCAAGCACGGCGCCCCACCACACGTTGGCGTGCAGGTTGAAGAGCACAGTGGGCTCGGCGGGGGGATGAGAGATCTGGTATATCCCCGCTCCCAAGATCAAGAGGCCATTTCCCAACAGCGAAATGCCGATAAAAAACCAGATAGAAATCGATCCTTCAGAATGCATGGCCGTCACCAGAACAAGATATTTAGAATTACCAATCCAACCGCTACCACAACCGCCCAAAATGCGGGGCGTAAATAAAATGCCATCGCACTCTCGGAAGGAATGTCAGTGGCGCCGTAGACCAGACCCTTGAGTTCGCTCTCCGGCTTGGGCGCGGTCAGCAGGCTGACCACGATGGTCACTGCGATGCACAGCAGCGACGACCAGAGCGCGCGGTACATGTTCTCCGCCATGTCTTTGGCATACGGAGAGAGCGCAACATACCGCAATGCCGAAGGATCGATCTTCACCCATGCATACATACCGATGGAAGAAAGCGTCCCGGCCAGCAGTCCCCAGAATCCGCCCGCGGACGTGGCTCGTTTCCACAGCATGCCGATCACCACGGTCCCGTAAAGCGGTGCTATGAAGAAGCTGAACAACGCCTGTACGTAGTCCATGATGCTGAGGAAGTGCATGACCAGGTAGGCTGTGCCGATACTGATCACCACACCGACAACGGTGGACCAGCGCCCCATGGTGACGAGTTGCTGGTCGGTAGACTTCTTGTGGATGAAAGCGCCGTAGATGTCGTACGTCCAGACCGTGGAGAACGCACTTACATTGCCGGCCATGCCAGACATGAATCCCGCGAGCAGCGCGGTGATGCCAAGGCCCAGAAGGCCCGGCCCGCAATAGCGGGCAAGTAACAGGGGGAGGACTTCGTTATAGCTGTGTCCGCCTGTGGCGACCGCGGCACCTTCGCCCATCAGTTTCATGGGCAACACGGCGATCCCGATCAAGCCGGGAAGAATCACGATGAACGGAACCAGCATCTTGAAGCCGGCGCCGATCACGGGAGCCATCTTCGCGGCGCGCAAATCTTTGGCGGAAAGGACGCGCTGCACCACCAGGAAATCCGTGGTCCAGTAACCGAACGAGAGCATTGCGCCCAGGCCGAAGACGATGCCGGTCCAGTGAATGCCCATCGGGTTCGCGTTGAACGAACCGAGCGTGCTCCAAAGGTGGGTGTATTCCGCAGAGGCGTTGTGGGCGATCTGAATTTTCAGGTTGCTCCAGCCGCCAGCCTCGATCAATCCGAGGATTGGAATGAGCAACGCTCCGGCCCAGATCAGAATAAATTGCAGGACTTCATTAAAAATTGCGGACCGCAGGCCGCCCAACGTCACGTAAATAGCAACCGTAATGGACGAAACCCAGATGCTGAAGCCGATGTCCCAACCCAGCACAACCTTCATCACCAGCGCCATCGAGTACATGTTGATGCCGCTCATCAGAACGGTCATGAACGCGAACGAAACGGCCGACAGCGCGCGACTCGGTTCTCCGTAGCGCAGTTGGAGATATCCCGGCACGGAGTGAGTCTTGGAGATGTAATAAAACGGCATCATCACCAGGCCCAGGAAAAGCATGGCCGGGATGGCGCCAATCCAGTACCAATGGGCCGCCATAATGCCGTATTGATAGGAGGCACCGGCCCAACCCATCAGTTCGAGCGCACCCAGGTTGGCGGAAAGGAAGCTGAGGCCGGCGATCCAGGCAGTCATTTCCCGACCGGCCAGGAAGTAGTCCTCGCTGGTGTTGGAGCGGCGCTTCAAATAGAAGCCGATCGCGAGCACCAACGCGAAATAGAAAACGATAATGATCGAATCGACCGGCGATAGATGGACAAGTCGCTGCGGAATGAGGAGAACGGTAGCCATCATGCTTGTGGGGTTAGCGTTCGGGCTGCTTTTCCTTCCATGAAGTCAAAATTCTCAATTCTTGCGTTCGCAGCCCGCCGTAAACGTTGACGGAAGCGAAGATTGAGTGTTTATTACCTATTGCATGGCTTGTCAAGTCCTATTGTCGCGTCCGATCCAATATTTCAGAATTGTTGCGGTATCCTGCGGAGTTCGGAGGCGCGTTCTGTTTATGCAGCGTAGGGGCAAAACCATAGACACACCACATCTTTCAGCTCTTCGGGGGTCCGCACTGCTGGTCGCGCTGTTGGCGATGGCTGCAACGGCGGTCGCCCAGTGGGCCCCTATGAATCCCGTCACAGGGATACAACGGCAGGCCGACGGCGTCGTTTTCACGATGCAGTCCGGCGTCCTGAAACTTCTGATCTGCTCGGACTCGGTGGTACACGTTCTCTACTCGCCGACGGCTTCGTTCGCCGAGCGCTTCGATCCGGTAGTCATTAAGAAACAATGGCCGGCGGTCAACTGGAGCGTGGAGTCGAACGAGGACGCGGTCACTTTGAGGACGGCGCGGCTGAAAGTCGTCGTCACGCGCAAGGACGGCGCCATTACCTACCGCGATCTGTCCGATAAACAACTGTTACAAGAAGGATCGAGGAAACTGACTCCGGCCAGGGTGAATGGCGAAGACACATATCGTGCGGAGTCGTTCATTAACATTTATGGCTCGCGTGAAGCGCTATACGGTCTGGGGCAACATCAAGCGGGAGTGTGGAACTATCGTGGCGAGTCGGTGGACATTTCCCAGGACAACACCAACATTTCCATTCCATTTCTGGTTTCGAGTAATGGCTATGGCATTTTCTGGAACAACGCATCCCGCAGCCGGTTCAACAATCGCTTTGCGAACTATCTGTACATCAGTTCCGAGGTCGCGGACGTCATCGACTATTACTTTTTCTACGGGCCCGAGCTCGACGCCGTAATTGCAAGCTATCGCGACCTTACCGGGCAAGTGCCAATGTTCGGTAAGTGGGCTTATGGTTTCTGGCAATGCAAGAATCGCTATAAGTCGCAGCAGGAACTTCTGGATGTTGCCAGGAAGTATCGCGAGTTACACATCCCCGTCGACAACATTGTGCAGGACTGGTTCTGGTGGAACCGCAAAGGTGAATTTGTATTCAACAAGAACTATCCCGACCCCAAAGGAATGGTGGACGCACTGCATCGCGATAACTTCCACCTGATGATTTCCATCTGGCCGTTTTTCGAGCCGGG
>JAYTFO010000334.1:0-2422 GCA_043734305.1 Acidobacteriota bacterium
AACAATGCGGCAACGGACAAACTTCCCGCGCCGAGTGCTCGCATCAATCCGACTTCAACGCGCCGTTCAAAAATCGCGGTGGCCATCGCCGCCGAGACCGCAAGGGCTGAAGCGAACAACGCGGCCAGCGTGACCAGCAACATCAGTCCCTTGATGCGCGAAAGCACGGTGCCTTCATTCTGCGCGACCTGCCGGATTTGCTCGGCGTGCGAATGTGGGATAGCTTCCTGCAACTGGTACGCGATCGACTGCACGTAGGGCGAGCAATACCAGCGGTCGAATAATTCCGGGTTCATGGTTTTCGGATCGCGCAAGGCGAGAGCGTCTTCGGGCTTGGTCAGCGCGCTGACGTAGATGCGGCGCACAGCACCCGGTTTGCCGAGAATTTCCTGCGCGAGCGCGAGGGGTGCGACAATCTGATCGTCTTCGGCGGCGCCGGTAGAAAGAATGCCCGAGACTCGGTGTGGCTTGCCCGCGAGGGATAAATCGCCGCCGACGTTCACGGAAAGCTTCGCGGCGAGATGCTCACCAACCAGCACGTCTTGCGAATTGTCGTCGGGCCACGCGCCTTGCACCTTCCACCACGGATGCGTGATGCGTACTCCGGTGACAAAATCATCTTTGCCGAAGCGAACTGGTTTCGAAAAGTAAGTTCCCAGCACCGTCACATGATGATTGGACTTGTCGCCGAGACTGGCCGTTACCGGCAGCATCGGCGAGATTCCGACAATGTTGTGATGCCAGAACGTTCCGCGAATCTTGGGCAGGTCGGCTTCGTTGAGGAATGCGCCGTCGCTGGGCGGCTTCAGATTCACTCCACCAATTTCTACATCAAGCGTATCTTCCTGCGGCGTGACCACCAGATTGGCGCCATAGCTGCGCAGTTCGCGGCTGATTTTGTCGCCGATATTGGTGGCGACCGCAATCATCGCGGTGGCGACGGCAACTCCGAGCGCAATCGCGACTCCGGCCAGCAGTTTGCGGCGCGTCTGGCGGCGGAACGATTCGTAGACGAGGCGGGGGAACATTCTACTTTTGCTCGAAGTAGTGGCTGCCGGCCGCTACGTCCGCCTCCGAGACGATGATTGCGTCGTCGGTAACCTCGGCTTGCAGCGGGATGGGATTGCAACCGCCCGGCATGCCGACCGATTGCGGATTGATTGGGGCCGCGCAATTCTTGCACACGATCCCGCTCGATGATTTGTAGAACCCAACCGCGCCGCAGATTTCGCAAGCATCAAACAAAGTCGCGATTTTTCCGTCGGGCTTCTGATAGATCCAGAAACGGACTTCGACTGCTCCAATCTTTGTTTCGAAACGATGCAGCTCGCCGTCGTACACCTGATTGAGCGGAACGCTCACTTTGCCATTCACGAAAGTGACTTCCGTAGCGGGCGAGAGCGCGCTGGCGCTCTTCTCGTAGATGAATCCGGCGGTGACCATCACAATAAAAATGAAAGAGCAGATGTAGACCGACGCCATCCAGAGGCGTTCGCGGCGGGCCGTCCAGAGTGCTTTGCGGCGCGCTGCACCGGTGGCAGGAAGTTCCACGGGCTCGCGACTCTTCATTTCAAACAGCACCATCAGCGCGGCCAGCACCAGGATCGTAATAAAGAAGAACAGATCGTTGCGGACGATGGGCCCGATGATCGCCATCTCCTGCCGCGAAGAGGGAAGTACTCCGTTTTCCGAAAGCTCGTGCAGGCCAGAGATCAGAAGCTGCGCGGCGACGAAGAACAAAATCGCAGTCGTGACTTTGAAAAACTTCTGAAGATTGATCTTGACGCTGCCCTTCACAAACATCACGCCGAAGGCAACCGCGATCAGCACTCCCAGGCTGGTGCCGATAAAGCTCAGCAATTCGTTCGAGTTGAGAGTAACGGCGGAGAGGATCAGAACGGTTTCCACGCCCTCGCGCAGGACCATCAGAAATACAAAAAGAAACAGGCCGATCCAGGCGTCGCCGCCGGCGAGCAGCCCGACTTTACCTTCGATTTCTCCTTTGAGTTTACTGCCCGTCTTCATCATGAAGATGATCATGGTGACGACGAACGCCGCCGCGATCAGCATGATCCATCCTTCGAAAATGTCCTGATTCAAGTGGAGGCGGGAGATCACGACCGCGGCGCCGATCGAGCCGACGAAAGCGGCAGCCAGCGCTGCATATACCGACTTGCGCAGATCGTTACGGCCGATCTTGGCGAGATAGGCAAGCGTAATGCCAACAATCAGCGCAGCTTCAACGCCTTCGCGCAACGTAATGATGAATGCCTGGAGCATGGGGTCAAAACACCTGCATCAAGTTGAAAATGAATTTCAATTTCAATATGGATAGGATACGGTTTCGGGAGGGTTAGCGTCAACGCGCGAGGTCACGTTTCGGTGTGATTTGCATCACACGGGGAATGGGAGCATCGAATGG
>JAYTFO010000335.1:0-1970 GCA_043734305.1 Acidobacteriota bacterium
CTGATGACTTTGCGGGTGGCGAATGTCATCGCTCAGGATGCGGGCGTGACGCTAGAAGGGGCGCAGGTACCCGCGCGGACCCAGCCATTGGTGTCACCAATTGCAGGGCCAATGGGTTTCGTGGTCGTGATCGCTTTGGTGATGGTTGTTCTGTTGGTAGTGCGAGCGCTCTTCAATCGAGGAGGCAGTGGCCGTGGCGGCGGAGGGTCTAGTTTCCTTTCGGGGCTGCTGTGGAGCATCTTGTTTAACAGCTTGAGCGGCGGCCGCGGTGGAGGTTCCAGCGGAGGCAGCAGTTGGGGTGGTGGCGGATTTGGCGGCGGGGGTGGCGGGTTCGGTGGATTCGGCGGTGGCAGCACGGGCGGTGGCGGAGCGGGCGGCAGTTGGTAGCATCTTTGTGATGTGAGGAGTGTCCGATGATTCCGGAGAAAAGCATCAACGACTTCGTCGGTCGGCTGCGGTACGCGGCGGGGACGAATCTTACGTCCGTGATTCTTTATGGATCGGCGGCGGCTGGCGACTTTGTTCCTGAATCTTCCGACACGAATCTGTTGTGCGTGCTGCAGGAGACTACATTCGCGGCGCTGCGCAAACTGGCGTCGGCGGTCGAGTCGTGGACATTGGAAAAGAATCGGCCGCCGCTGATCATGGGGATGGACGAGTTGCGGCGCTCGGCCGACGTGTTTTCCATCGAACTGCTGGACATGCAGAATAGCTATCGCGTGCTGTGGGGCGAGGATGTACTGAGCACACTGGTGATCCCGACGCGGTTTCATCGGGCGCAACTTGAATATGAATTGCGCGAGAAGGTCATCATGATGAGGCAGGGGCTGATTGCGGCGTCGGCCAGCGAGGCACGAATGTGGGAGTTGCTGCTGCGTTCGCTGCCGGCGTTCGCGACGCTGTTCCGGCATGCGCTGCTCGAACTGGGGGAGCCGGCGACGTCGTCCAAGAGAGAAGCGGTGCAGAAATTGGCGGCGAAAGTTGGATTCGATTCGTCGGCGTTTCTGCAATTGCTGGATGTTCGCGAGCTTAAGTGCGATCCGAAGACGGTGGATGTCAACGATTTGTTTGCGCGCTATCTGAAGGAAATTGAGCAGGTGACGTCGGCGGTGGATAAAATGCTGGATTCCGCGGCGTAGGGCGGCGAGATTGGGTGAGTGAAGACTTCGTAAAAAGTCGGGATGACAGTTCGTTAAAGTTTTTTTGAAATCCAGGAGAGGTCATGAGCAAAGGCATCATCGTAGTCATCGTGCTGGTGTTGGTCGCCGGATTTTTCTTTATGCAGTACGTGGGCGTGCGCAACACGCTGGTCACGAAGGATCAGGCCGTGAAATCGGCGTGGTCGCAGGTGGATATTGTGTTGCAACGGCGAGCGGATCTGATCCCGAACCTGGTCGAGACGGTGAAGGGTTACGCGCAACAGGAACAAACAGTGTTTGGGGACATCGCGAAGGCCCGGTCGTCCCTGCTTTCGGCTGGAACGCCGACTGAGAAGATGGCGGCCAACCAGCAACTCGACGGCGCGATCGGGCGGTTGCTGGTGATTGTGGAGAACTATCCGCAGTTGAAGTCGAACGAGAACTTTCTGCGCTTGCAGGATGAACTGGCGGGCACGGAGAATCGGATCGCAGTCGAGCGCAAGCGCTACAACGACTCGATCCAGGACTACAACACGTACCTGCTGAAATTCCCCAACAACGTGTTGGCCGGCTTCGCCGGATACAAGGAGAACAGCGCGTATTTCCAGGCATCGGAAGCGTCCCGCCAGACACCGAAGGTCGATTTCGGCAAACCAGCGCCTCAGCCAGTCCCGGCTCCCGCGCGGTAGCGCCGGCGCCGGCGTCCCGGCCCCCACAGGCGAGGGCAAAGTGCCCTCGCGACAGCCGGCAAGTTGCCGGCGCTACGAAGAACCGACCATTCGCAGTGTTCACGCGTCACATCTTCTTCGCGGACGACGTGCTACAAGCTAA
>JAYTFO010000336.1:0-3431 GCA_043734305.1 Acidobacteriota bacterium
GGTAGTGCCGTTCTTGATTATATTTCCGGCGGCGTCGTAGGTGTAACAGCTGCCGAGCTGGTTTTTTGTGTTAACGCCGCCACAATTCAAAGGCTCGTAAGTGCCTTTGCCGGAAACTGGACCACGGTTTGTCAGGTTTCCCCAGGCGTCAATGGTGTAGGTTTCGCCCCATCTGGGACCGCTTGAGTATGCGGTCGTGATTCGATTAAGACTGTCATACGTAAAGTTCTGGGTCCGATTGCCGTCTTTTCCGTTGATAATTTGAATTACGTTCCCGTTGTCACTGCCGGACGTTCCATTTCCGAGATTGAAGTTATAAGTTAGATTGAGGATAGAGGTACCGGCATTGGCGGGTGGCCCATTCAAGCCGTTTTTTGGCTTGAGTGGGGCATTTGCACGCTGGGGCAAATTTTCCCTTCCACTCGCTCACGTTTTCTTGCGGCCCATTCGGATTCGATCGCTACCCGTCCTTCACAGCAGGTTGAGTATTGCAGAAAGCTGCTCCACTCCCAATCTTCAGGACGCTCACACAACCCGCGCTTTACCGGATTGCGGTGAATGTAACGCAACTTCTCCACGAACTGCCGTTCGTTGCGGATATTGAAATCGTAATATCGCTTCTGCCAAAAATGTTCCGCATCTCCGATTAAGCGCCGCGCGCCGCCCTGCTTGAGAGACTTGATACGTCGGCGATTGTCTCGCGCTGCGGTTCACTGATCAAAAGATGCACGTGGTCCGGCATGACGACGTAGCCGTAGATGCTAAGATCAAAACTTTTTCTGACGCGTTCGAGCGCGCTTTTGAAAAGTCTCCTTGGCATCGTCCGCGATGAAAGATGGGCGGCGATGGTAGCAGCAGAACGTCACGAAGTGACTCTGTCCGGATGCGTGAAAGCGCTTTAATCCCCAAGGCACGATCTGAGAGTAGTCCCGATAACTGCCCCACTCAAGCCAAAATGCGGCTTGAATGGGCCACCCGCCCCGGCTCCCTAGGCACTGCAAAAAAAATCCCCCCAGAAACGCCCGACCTCGCCCAAACCGAGTATTAGACCTACAGAAAGGGGGGATGAGACCGATGGCTAACGATTCCAAAAAGCAGCAGATCATGGCGGACCTCGAACGCCTGACCGCCGAAGCCGACCAGCTTCCAGAAGGCGACCAGCGCCGCAAGCTCGTAGATCAGATCGCCGACCTGAACGTCGAGTATCAGGCCGAAGATTAACCAACAACTCAGAGCCGCACCTCCTCGGTGCGGCTCTGGCATTCCACTGACAGCTAAGGAAAGAACTCTCGGGACGCGACGAGACCCAGATCAGTCGGCGGGAACCGAGACGATTTCGATTCCTTTGATCGCATCATTCCGGTTGGTGGTAAAGGGGAACTCGGACGCCTTGTACACGTCGTAGGTCTTGTAGTCGATCCTCGTCTGGCCGGCTTCGCCATAGGTCACCGTCACGTAAAACCGTCCACGTTCACGGTGTAATTCCTCGATCTTCACCCGGCCCGAACCCTTCGCGGGATCGAACGCTATGAGGGTCACTTTCAATGCCCCGTCCGGGCTGGTTACGCTGCTGTTGACTTCCACTATTTGCCCTCTTTTCAGACTGCCTAACCCTGACCCTCACCCGCTCCCGGATCGCAGCCCTAGTCCACCCTACAGCGCAAACCGCAGGCACTCTGCTCGGCGGTCGAATCAGGAAACGTGCTACAGGTTTGCTATCGGCCCGGGTCGGCCTCGGTCTTCGGCTTCAGGGTAAGCAGGCTGATTTCATTTAGCCATTCGGCGATCTCTTCTTCCCCCGGGCCTTGCCAATCATAAGCATCGTTCAAGAGCAACATGGTTGCCCAGTCAGCGAGCTGGTCTGTCGATATTTCTCCCCGAGCATGTTTGTCCATGACGGTCTGGATGTACTTCAACTCGACACGCACCCCTGGTCGAGCAAAAAGAAAGTGGGAGGTTAATCTGCGTTCTTCTGGAGCAAAGTTAACTTCCAACATCTCGCCCAGAAAACGTTGCAGCTCTTCCAGTGAGATTTCCAACCGAGCAAACTTTTCGAGCGCCTTCCGCTCAGCGCGTTTGAGCGCACGCCTCTTCGGTAAGCCCTCGTCAGTATTTGGGATCGACATGCGTCAGGTTTCCCGCTGCATCATATCCTGCCTGCACCACTGACCCAGGCAACGTGTTCCCGGCTGCGTCGATGACCTGTGGGTATGTTGCACGTGCTAGGCCACCCGCCCGACCAGCAACAGTTCTGGTGACCTTAATCGCCCCATCGGCCAACTTTTCGAGTGTGTATGTATCGGCTGCCGCCCCACGAGCAAGCGCCCGCTTCACAGCCTGCTTTTGAAGTTCATTAACAGGCGGGTGGCCCATTCAAGCCGTTTTTCGGCTTGAGTGGGGCATTGGCACGCGCGGACAGATTTTCCCTTCCACTCGCTGACGTCCCGCGAAGAGATGCGCGGCGAGATAACAGCAGAACGTCACAAAGTGACTCGGTCCGGATGCGTGAAAGCGTTTCAATCCCCGCGGCACGATCTGAGAGTAGTCCCGATAACTGCCCCACTCAAGCCAAAAGCCGGCTTGAATGGGCCACCCTGAGACTTTTGTTCAGTCCCATTGAGCACCTGGTTTTCTGCTGTGACACCTTCCGCCGATGGTTTGACGCTGCTCGCCTTATATCTTTACACTCAAGTTACGACTCGATTTGAAAGGTAAACGTGAGCCCTACAGAAATTGCTAGCGGTACGAAGCGTGAGATTGAAATAGAGGTGCCTCCGCAGGAGGTTGCGCGTGAGACTGAGACTTTGATTGCGAAGTATCAGAAGTTGGCGCGCATTCCTGGATTTCGTCGCGGACATGTGCCTGCTTCCGTGATCCGGCAGCGTTTTTCGAAGGACATCCAGAACGATGTCGTGGACACGCTGGTGCCCAAGTATTTCCGCAAAGAGACTGACAAGCTTGGACTGATTCCCGTCTCCCAGCCGCGCGTGACCGATCTTCATGTGCATGACAACGAACCGCTGCGTTTTAAGGCCAGCTTCGAAGTCATGCCCGAAATTAAAGTTGAGGGCTACAAAGATCTCCGCGCCGAGAAAAAGGACGTATCGGTTTCTGACGATGAAGTAACGGAAACGTTAAAGGGCTTGCAGGAGCAGCACGCGACTTACACTTCCATCGAAGATCGTCCGCTGGCGGATGGCGACTACGCCCAGGTTTCGCTGGACGGCGAGCCAAAGGCTGATGGCGAGTCTACAAATAAAGACGGCGAGGCTACACATAAAGACAAGGATGCCGACGCCAAGCCCGTCCACATGGACGAAGTGTTGGTAGAGATCGGCGGCAAGAACACCATGCCGGAGTTTAACGAGAATCTGCGGGGAGCCTCCGCCGGAGACGAGCGCAGCTTTGAGGTAAATTATCCGCAAGACATT
>JAYTFO010000337.1:0-7121 GCA_043734305.1 Acidobacteriota bacterium
CGGTCGAGCAAATAGATCTTGCCTTCCTTACCCATCTGCACGAGCAACTGCTGTCCCGACGGGAGATTGGGCAACAACATCACGCCCCCAGAACCGAGATCGGTATCGCCGCCGTTCAAGCTGCTCTGGTTGAAGGGCGTAAACCAGTCGGCGACAGTGAACGTTCCGCCACTCGGACCGCTCAGTTTCACAATGCTGTCTCCGTAGTCGCCGGTGGCGCTGCGGTAGTCGCCATTTCCGGTAGCGAAGTACAAGTTGCCGCTGGCATCGGCGGCCACGCCATCGCCAGACATCCAGATGCCGCCGAAGAATCCGTTGGTACCGTCGGGTTCGGTGGTGTAAACACCATCCTGTGCCAGGCTGCCAGCGTTATAGGAGATGACCCATCCCTGGTACGGTCCGTTGTCGCAATGGGAGGCCCAGGCAATGACCACGTGCCCATTCTCCAGGAGCAGTCCAGGACGGTTATGTTGTTTCAGAGGATCGAAGGTGCGGCCTTGCGAAGTGGCGGAGATCACGACCGGCCCGCCGAACTTTTCGGCGTGAGTTGCAATGTCGAGGGCATGCAGCCGCTGGAAGTAGTTTCCATTCTCCTTGGTCTTGGCGACCAGGTAGATCGTTCCCGTGGCGGGATCGATCACTGGCGTGCTGGTGATTCCGATTTCGGGGACCAAGTCACCGCACGACACATCGCCGCTTGAAGCCGACGTAATGCCGGCGGAAGGGTTGATGAAACTCTGCTGCCACAGCACCACTCCACTATCGGCATCGACGGCGTAGAGGCTGTCGTGCTCGGTCGCGACATACAACACATTGTGAGTACCGCCGGCGATGTTCTGCACGTTTGGCATGTAGAGAGGTTGCGCGTACACATAGCCGTCCACGGTCGTGGAGAACAACTTGCCAAACTGGTTGCTGTTTACGTTGGCAGGAGTAAGCGTTGTTTCGGCGGTGTTCTGGCCGGTGCGTGCGTTGTCGTTGTGATAGGTGGTGACGCTTACCTGGGCCAGTAGAAGGTTCGAAGCCAGGAACATCACAATGAGCAGAGTCATCCGCACAGCGCAGCCGACGAGCCGTTTCATAATTTTTCTCCGGAAAGCGAAGCTGAAAGACCAACGAAACAAGGCCCCGCAATGTGGTAGCGAATTTCTAATACAAACCGAAACGAAACACAACCACAAAATCACTCAAAGCCTTGCCTGGAGCGCCATTTAGCTGCTCGATAGTGCATTTTATATGCATGAACTTGCACTGCAAGGCAAACGGCGGCCTCTGGTTCGCATCATCCAGCAACTCGAAAAAGTCGTTGAGCAGACGGTGAGACTCTCTCGGATGAGTTCTCGAACTCATCCGGGAAGTTGGTGATCGCAGTAGTTACGGTTGCGGTAGAGCTGGGGCGCTGATCTTTTCCAGGTCCGGCGTCGTGTGTGTTCCGGCGGCGGACGTCGCTAAGAAGAAGTTGTGATCGTAGAGATTGCGGTACATGCGTCCGGCAATTTCAGCGGCTTTGGGACCATAGGTGGGACGGCCTCCCCGAAGGAAGACTACCGTCACGATGCGTCCGATGTCGGTGTTGGCGTAGGAGGCGAACCATCCGAAGCGGGTGCCGGCGTGCGAGCAGGTGCCGGTCTTGCCGAGGATCGACTCTTCGTTAAAGTTCAGGCGCACGCTGCGCGCGGTGCCGTATTCAACCGCTCCGGCCAGACCGTCGGAAAGCTCGGGAATGACGGGCGCAATGTCGAGATGGCGCTTGATACGAGGCTGGAAGTCGGCGACGGCTTCGGACGTAGTCGGGTGCTGGAGGTAGTAGAGAGTGCCGCCATTGGCGATTGAAGAGACGAGCGCGCCCAGTTGCAGCGGGGTCATCGAGATGCCTTCGCCGAAGGAGCACATCTTGCCAACGCCGCCGAGTTTGGATGAAATCTCCGATTCCGGATAGGCGCCCAACTGCTCACTATCAATCTGATATCCGGCCAATTCGCCGAGGCCGAACTGGTGAGCGTAATAGCTGATCTTATCGAAGCCGAGCCTGCGTCCGACGGCTTCAAAATACGGATTGTTCGAGTGGGCGAGCGCGGTGGTGAGATTCATGCGGCTACGGCCGCCGAGGCGAACTTCGGTTTCCTTGTCGATCACACCTTCGCTGAGCGCTGCCAGAGCGGTCGAGAGCTTAATCGTAGAGCAAGGCTGCGCGCCGCTCGAGAGAGCCAGCTTCTGATTGACCATGGCCAGAATGCGTCCGCTGGTCGGCTCGATTGCAACTACGGTACCGTTCATGTTACCCAGAGCGTCCATGGCGGCCTGACGCACGATGAGATCCTCGCCGGCCGTGATGTCACCTTCGGTGACGTCGTCGGTGAAAGAGCTGGTATGAAAGCGTTCGTAGTAACGATGGCGGCGGACGTGTGAGACGGGGGCGCGGCCTTTGGCCAGGGTCCGCATGCGTTTCTTCGCGTGCTGGGTCTCACTGACCGGGGGCGATTTGCGGGTGGTCAGAGCGCGCGTGTTCACGCTGGCGGCGACGCTGCTCATTTCCAGCAGCATGACCAATCCTAAGACGAGTGCGAGACGAGTGGCCCAACCCCACAACTTCACTGGCTTATCCCCGAAGATGAATGTCTTCAACTATTTAGTTAAGATGCACGCACTTGGCCAAAGCTGCGGGGCCCGGCTGGGGTGTTTGCAACTGTCCGATAATATGGGAGTTAGAGACAGAGCGCAATCGCAAAGTAACAGTATGGTTATAAGAGTGATCTCAGAATAAGTTGTTTCATACCTTATATTTGCATGGATTCTGCAGAAGGTCCGACACCTTGGTAACCGCTCGTCGCCTGTTACCTTACAAGATACCCCCAGGGTGCAAGGTTTTGCACAGGGGCAGAGAACATCAAAAGTGCCGCTCACCGCGCTTGAACGCTGCAAACTGTCACAGGATTTTTACACATTGCAACCAGCGCTTCTAATTTTCTGATATTTTCGCTCGGCGTGTTCTTCGGAGGATCGAACTTTGCGAACTTCATTTGCACTTGGATGGACACTTGGATCGTTGCTCGTTCTTCTACCGCTGTTCGCGCAGGCTGCGGAGCAGAGTCTGGAAGCGCGGCGCGCGGAGCTCAATCACTTGCTCGCCGACGAATGGGAATACACGCTGCGCACGCAGCCTGAACTCGCCACCAATGTCGGCGACAATCGCTACAACGACCGACTCAGCGACTTTTCGGATAAGGCGATCGCCGACGATCTGGAACACTCGCGCCAGTCGTTGCGGCGTTTCGAAGCCATCGCCACCGCTGGATTTCCGGAGGCGGAAAGACTCAACCAGGCGCTGATGGTGCGCAGCCTGCGCGATGGGATCGAGGCGGCGAAGTTTAAGAACTGGGAAATGCCGGCGACACAGTTTGGCGGAATTCATCTCGGATACGCGTCGCTGGCGTCTGATTCGCCGTTCCGCAACGTGAAGGACTACGAGGACTATCTCGCGCGCTTGCGTCAGATCCCGCGCGTGCTCGAGCAGGCGTCCGGTCACATGCGCGACGGACTGCGGGATCATCTGATGCCGCCCAAGTATTTGCTGGAAAAAGTGTCCGTGCAGGCGCAGCAGATCGCCGACAGCGTGCTTGATAAGAGTCCGTTCACGGGGCCGTTGCGTAAGTTTCCGGATTCGATTTCCGAGGCCGACCGCAAGCGACTGCGCGATGGTATTGAGAACACCGCGAAGAACGAAGTCGCGCCCGCCTATGCGAAGTTCGCGAAATTTGTGCGCGAAGAGTACGCGCCGCACGGGCGGCTCGATCCCGGAGTGTGGGCGCTACCGGATGGAGAAGCGCGCTACCGTTTCGCGGTTCGCCATCAGACGACGACCGAGGTTACGGCTGAACAGATTCATGAACTCGGGTTGAAGAGCGTGACGGAGATCGAGGGCGAGATGATGAAGATCGCCCGCGCGCAGGGCTTCTCGGATTTGAAGTCGTTTAACGCGCATCTGAAGCAGGACCCGAATCTGCGCGCGAAGTCCGGCCAGCAATTGCTCGATCTGTACACGCAATATCGCGACCAGATGTATGAGAAGCTGCCGCAAATTTTCGGACGGCTCCCGAAAAACAAACTGGCGGTAGTGCCGATGGAATCGTTTCGCAGCGCGGACAGCGTGCCTGCCGACTATTCGGACGGCGCCGGAGACGGCTCGCGTCCGGGGCGTATCAACGTCAACGAATACGCTCCTGAGAAGCGTCTGCTGCTGAATGTCGAGGCGATTGCCTATCACGAAGGCGTTCCGGGACATCACTTGCAGATTTCGATTGCGCAGGAACTCACCGATCTGCCGCCGTTCCGCAAGTACAACCTCGACGTAAACGCTTTCGTCGAAGGTTGGGCGTTCTACTCCGAGCGATTGGGGAAAGAGGTTGGCTTCTATCAGGAGCCGTACAGCGACTACGGGCGTCTGCAAAACGAAATGTGGCGCGCAGTGCGATGGGTGGTGGATACGGGCGTCCATTCGCAACACTGGTCGCGCCAACAGATGGTGGACTTCTTCCACGAGCACACGGCGATGGACGATCAGAATATCGAGACCGAAGTCGATCGCTATATCGCTTGGCCGGCGCAGGCACTGTCGTACAAGATGGGGCAAAGGAAGATTCTCGAACTGCGGGAGCGCGCGCAGCGGGAACTGGGAGCGAAGTTCGATCTGCGGGCCTTTCATGACGCGGTCCTCGATCAAGGGCCGCTGCCGCTGGATGTGCTGGAGGCGAAGATTGATGGGTGGATTGCGACGCAGAAAAGGTGACAGGTCTTAGGTCGCAGGTCTTAGGTCTTAGGCAAATCGAGAAAGAGCCTGAACCACGAAGGGCACGAAGTATCACGAAGGCCCTAGGTTCCTGGGTTCCTTCGTGGACCTTCGTCCCCTTGGTGGTTGAGGGTTCGCAAATTGGCCCACTACCTGTGCTTTTTGTTTTGTAGGACGACGATTTTATTGAAGGAGTCGGAATTACTTCTGGGGCGCGGGCATATTCGTCGCGGGAGTGGGATCGTTGGGGCCGGGCTTGCCGGCTTTGTGCGTGATCGGCGCGGGCGCGGTGGTCATCGCGCTTTCGGGATTGAGCAGGTGATCGTGGTTGGGGCCAAGTCCGAGTTTGATGAGCGCGCGCGAATCGGGCACCGACTTGGACTGCCATCCCTGATCGGCCTGATAGTGTTGCAGGGCAGCGTGGGTGGCATCGTCCCATTTACCCGAAGGCTCGCCTTCCATGTAATGCTCACGGATCAGGGCTTCCTGAATTTCCTCGGCGCGTTCGGATTCAATGACCTTCTGGCCAGTCGACTTCGAACTCTTGCCTTTTGCTTTTGTGGAATGCTTTTTGTGGGTCGATGACTTGGAAGTTGTGGCGGACGCCGCAGGCACGAGAATGCCAAGCATCCCGCACAGGAATGTCACGAGCCATTTCCGAATTGGAGAACAAGCCCGCATTCTGATTTCAGCCCCAAAAGACAACCGGCGAAACTGGCTGTCATCATAATCCCCGAACCGGGGATGAAGCGCCAGTCTCGCCGGTTTGTCGTAATGTTACGGAAGTGTACCCGCCAGGAAGATCGTTCCATCCTGCGCCCGCGAACCGCGGGGACGTACCAGGAACACCACATCCTGCCCACTCTTCAGCGCCGACTCGAGCTTGGTAAAGTCGTCGGCATCGTTGATGGGCTGTTTGTTGACTTCGAGGATCACATCGCCGCGGTTCAGTCCGATATCCTCGGCGAACGATCCTTGCTTCACGTCCTGTACGACCACGCCTTTGCCGGCGGGGATGTTCAGGCGTTCGGCGAGGTCCGGGGTAATGGCGCGAACCGTGATCCCGGACTTGCTCGGTTTCGGTTCCTCCGCTCCCTGACCTTCTTCTTCGTCGCCCAGGCGTGAAGCGAAGAGCTTGGACCGGTCCGCGATGGTGACGGACGTATCCTGCTTCTTGCCGTTGCGAACAAATACCAGCTTGGCTTTTGAGCCGGGCTTGCGGGAGGCGATATCCGCCACCAGTTCGTCGCCCGACTTGACGTCCTTGCCGTCGACCGAGGTAATCGTGTCGCCGATCTTCAGACCCGCCGTCTCCGCAGGACTGCCGGCAACTACGTTCGATACGGTGACGCCCGAGCCGTACAGGCGGGCGATCGCCGGGTTTGGTTGCGCGGCGAACTCGATACCGATCGAGCCGCGCGAAACGCGATGATCGGGTCCGATGAGCTGGTTGTAGACCTGCGCCACGGTATTCGAAGGCATGGCAAAACCCACGCCCGCGTAGGAACTGGTCTCGGTGAGGATCGCGGTGTTAATGCCGATCACCTCGCCGTTCATGTTCACGAGCGGACCGCCGGAGTTGCCGGAGGAGATGGCAGCGTCCGTCTGGATCAATCCATCGAGCGCGCCGTTGTCGGTGAGCAGGGTGCGATCGAGGGCACTGACGATGCCTAGAGTGACGCTCGCTTCGCCGTCGAGGTCGAGTGCATAGCCGATCGCAATGACATCGTCGCCGACACGAACGGTTGCCGGGTCGGAAAGGGTGGCCGGGACGAGACCGGTGACGTCGACCTGCAGGAGGGCGAGGTCGTTCCCGACGTCCGCCGCCACCACCGCTGCGGGCCGGGGATCCCGTTCGCCGGCAAGGCGCACTCGCACCGAGGTGGCGCCCTCCACGACGTGAGCGTTGGTGAGGATCTGGCCGTCGCTGGTGATCACGACGCCGGTGCCAACGCCCTCGCCCGTGAACGCTGTGCCGGCCACATCGGACGAAACGCTGACGACGCTGGGCCGCAGCGCGGCGGTGACCGCCGCGACGTCGATGCGATGGTCGAATGCCGACCCGCGTTCGCCACCGACGACCGGTGCCTGCGTGGACACCCGGTACGAAGCAGGCCCGTCATTCCGTTCGACGCGCGCGCCCACGTACACACCCAGCAACCCCGCGGACCACGCGGTGGTCACGATCGCCAAGGTCCACACCAAACCGGTGCGCTTGATCGGCCGACGCCACCGGCTCGTGCCCTGTGCTTCGAGCCCAGGTGTGGCCGCAACCGGTGCCGGCATCGGGACGAATGGGTCACCGATGTGCGGCGGCGGAAGCGACGACGGCATC
>JAYTFO010000338.1:0-3752 GCA_043734305.1 Acidobacteriota bacterium
TGGTTGCAGCCGCCTCGGCCATGTCAGGCACACGACCTCCAGGAATGGCTGGCCGATCTTGAGCATTGGCGTAATGAACGCAAGGTACGAATCGGCTTCGATTCGTCGGAATATGATCGCCCTGAACTGAAATGGACGCAAAGCAGTTTCATTCAGCCTCAGATGATGGTCCACGAGCGCTACTTCTACGACCCAGCCTCGCGAAACTACACCGTGGACCGCTACCTCGACGATCTGGATCGCCGCTACGGCGGCATCGACTGCGTGCTGATCTGGCACCCGTATCCGAATTTAGGAATCGACGACCGTGACCAGTTCGATCTGCTGCGCGATCTGCCCGGAGGATTGGAAGGCGTCCGGAAAATGATCAGCGACTTTCATCGCCGCGGCGTGAAGGTACTGTTTCCGATTCTCCCCTGGGACCAGGGCACGCGCGACGAAGGCGACAAAGAATGGACGATCACGGCGAAATTAATGGCCGAGATCGGAGCGGACGGCATAAACGGCGACACCTTTGAGGGTGTCCCGCGCGCATTTCGAGTGGCGTCTGACGCAACGGGTCATCCTATTGCTCTGGAGCCCGAAGGTGGTCCCTCCGACGAGGCTGCCCAGTGGAACAACCTCACCTGGGGGTATTGGGATTATCAATTTGTCCCTGCTGTGTCCCGCTACAAGTGGTTGGAACATCGCCACATGGTGAATATGACCGACCGCTGGGCGCAGGACAAAACGGACGACTTACACGCCGCATTTTTTAACGGCATCGGCTATGTGAGCTGGGAAAATATCTGGGGCATCTGGAACCAGATCACTCCACGCGATGCTGAGGCATTACGGCGTGTGAGTAAAATCGAGCGCGCGTTCGCGAACATGCTGATCAGTCCGGATTGGGAGCCCCACACCCTGACTCTGAACTACGGTGTGTTTGCCAGCAAGTTCACGGTGGGCGATCGCACTCTCTGGACGATCGTCAACCGCAACCCGTACGCAGTCGGCAACGTCGGCCAGTTGCGAACGCCCTGGAAAGACGGTGTACGCTTCTACGATCTATGGCACGGAGCAGAACTGAAACCGCAGCGCGATGGGAATTCCGCGATACTCAGCTTTGACCTGGAAGCGAAGGGTTTCGGTGCGGTATTGGAAACCACCGCGCCTCTGCCAGAGAACGTCAAGCGATTGTTATCCGAAATGGCGCAACTCTCGCAGCGCCCACTGAGCACCTTCTCGCATGAATGGAAACCTCTGCGGCAGCAAGTTGTAGCGATTCCGTCCACCAAGCCGGCCCTGGCTACGCCGGAGGGAATGGTGCAGGTTCCTGAAGGCGACTACTCATTTAACGTTGCTGGCATCGAGATCGAAGGTTCCAACAACGTGGGCGTAGATGTCCAATATCCGTGGGAAGAGTCGCCGCAGCGCTATCACCAACACAATCTGCACATGAAGTCTTTTTATATTGACCAGTATCCGGCCACGAATGCGCAGTTCAAAAAGTTTCTCGATGCCAGTCACTATCGCCCGGCGGACGACCACAATTTCCTACGAGATTGGAAAGACGGGAACTATCCTAAAGGCTGGGACGACAAGCCTGTGACGTGGGTTTCGATCGAAGATGCACGTGCTTACGCAGCGTGGGCCGGAAAGCGGCTCCCTCATGAGTGGGAGTGGCAGTACGCAGCGCAGGGCACGGACGGCCGTCTGTATCCTTGGGGCAACGAATGGGACGCCTCGGCCGTACCATCCCCCGACAAGAGCCGCCGGATGCGTCCGCCGACAGCCGTCACCGAGTTCGCCAAGGATTCCAGTCCCTTCGGTGTTCGGGACATGGTCGGCAACGTTTGGCAGTGGACGGATGAGTTCACCGATGAACGCACTCGCGCCGCCATCCTTAAAGGAGGCAGTTACTATCAGCCCCAGGGAGCTATTTGGTATTTTCCGCAGGCTTACAAGCTGACCGAGCACGGAAAGTATCTGCTGATGGCCCCCAGTTATGATCGCTCCGGCACCGTGGGCTTCCGCTGCGTACAAGACCCAGGATAACTTTCCGATGATGATCATGACGACTCGCCGTGTAGTAATGCTCGTACTTGCTGCCTTCTGCGCCGTCTCTGCGTCGGCTCAGACTACGGAAAAACGCGCGACTCACAATGTCATCCTGGTCATGACCGATGGGCTGCGATGGCAGGAAGTTTTTCGCGGAGCGGAAAATTCCCTGATCAAGAAGAAGTACAAGGTCAAAGATAAAGATCAAGCCGCACTGCGAAAGGCCTATTGGCGCGACACTCCGGAGGCCCGTCGCGAAGCGCTCATGCCGTTTCTTTGGGGCACCATCGCCAAACAAGGCCAAATCTACGGCAACCGTGACAAGGGATCCGATGCATACGTCACCAACAAAATGTTCTTTTCCTATCCCGGCTACAGCGAAACGCTGTGCGGATTCGCCGACCCGAGCGTCAATAGCAATAACAAGATTCCGAACTCGAATGTCACCGTGTTCGAATGGTTGAACAAAAAACCTTCCTATCAGGGAAAAGTAGCGGCGTTCGCCGCGTGGGATGTGCTCCCTTCCGTTTTCAACGCCGAGCGGGCAGGCTTTCCGGTGATCGCGGGCTTTGATCCATTAACCACCTTACCGGACAACCCTCGGGTCGACCTTCTCAATCACCAGAAGGTAGAAACACCACGTTATTGGGAGGATGAGCCTTTCGACAATCTCGCGTTCTATACCGCTGTTGAATATCTCAAAGAGCGTAAGCCGCGAGTACTTTACATCTCGCTGGGTGAGACCGACGACTGGGCACATGAGCACAAGTATGCTTACTACCTCGACTCCGCCCATCACGTCGATGAATACTTGCGCGTCCTGTGGGAGACATTGCAATCCATGCCCGAGTATCGCGGCAAGACGACACTGATTTTTTCGCCGGATCACGGTCGCGGAACTGGCTCCAAGTGGACGGAGCACGGCACCGAGGAACCAAGTTCAAAATACATCTGGATGGCGTTCATGGGCCCGGATACTCCAGCGCTCGGCGAACGCTCCAGCGTCCCTGCAGTTACACAGAACCAGATCGCCGCAACCTTGGCGACATTTCTCGGAGAGGACTACAACACCGATGTGCCCAAGGCCGGAAAACCAATTGCGGACGTGTTGCGTCACTAGGCCCAGCAACTTCGCCGTAGAGTACGTTCATGTATACAATCGAGTGCACTCCGATGACTAACACTTACCGAGGATCGCTGCTTTACTTGTTTCTCGTCATGATGTCACTGACAAACGTGGCTCTAGCGCAGGATCGTAATCCATTTGCCGGCGATCCAAAGGCCGCGCGGGCCGGTGAGTATGAGTTCCGCATCAACTGTGCCTTCTGTCATGGACTCGGCGCACGCGGCGGCGGTCGTGGTCCCGACCTGAGCAAAGCTGTCAAACGCCACGGCAGTTCCGACGCCGAGGTGTTTCACACCATCAGCAACGGCGTCGCTGGAACCGCGATGCCGGCGAATGGCACCAACGGCCAGGGCGTCGGCATGACCGACGACGAAATCTGGCAGATCGTCACCTACATACGGAGCCTCGAGGTGAAGGCGCCATCCGCCGCGTCTGGCAGCGCGGCGCGCGGGAAGCAACTCTTCGAAGGTGACGCGAACTGCTCCAACTGTCACATGGTCAATGGAAAAGGGGGCCGTATCGGACCCGATCTTACTGGGGTAGCCATCTCGCGCACCACCGATGCTCTCATCGAGTCCGTCCGCAA
>JAYTFO010000339.1:0-3356 GCA_043734305.1 Acidobacteriota bacterium
TCCCTTATTCCCTGGGGGCTCATTGCATGAGACCTATGGGTCAAACAGCAATGTGTTTCAGAGTGGCAATGTCCGGCGGAGCAGCGTCGGTATCCGCGCCATACTGCTCTAGGGCCACCGGCACCAGCGCGGCCGCCTCGGGCGTGAACCAGAAGACTCGATCACCGCCCAAGGCATATTCGCGGTAGAGGTTGGCCTCCTGAGGTCGGCCTGCCGCCCGGTAAGCGGCTTCGTAGAGCGTGATCACCGTGAAACTGCCCTCTTTGACTCTCGGTTCCGGAAGCGTGAGCTTAGCCCAAGGCACGCCAGTCCCCTAGATCGATAAGCGGAATTTGATCCTTGATCGGGCCGCCAGTTTCCGGGCGCCCCGCTTCATCTCTAAGTATCGTTTTAGACGCCACGTTCGTCATACAGACTCGTCAATCGGACCCGATCCATGTCGGGAGACCACTTGCCACTCATCGCTTCGTTGTACCCACACGTCGGTGAGCAGGAACACCCCGCTCCAATCCTTTCCGGAAATGGCCGCCTTCTGCTTGACACGGGCATGGACAATAGCGAATCGCCCAAAGGGCCTTACGCGAATGTCTTGCCACTGAAACGCTTCGCAGACGAATGAATCGCTTGCAGCGTGCAGCCACTCGCTTTTTGACATGAGCCGTCCAGTGGCGCTAACCAAAATAAAATCATCGGCAAGCAAGACTTCGCAGGCCACCATGTTCTTGGATTTCCAGGCGTTCATCCATTCGCGCTCTAGCGCGGCGATCTTCGTGAATACGTCGTGCATTCGAGAAGGGTCGTTTCCTATTGTCGAGTACCCCTATCGTAGAAAGAAGCCGCATTGGACTCTGTGAGCCCCTTCACATTGAGCGCGCTCTCAAGTTTCGGGGGTAATCCAGCGCAGGCTGGCTTGTGAAATGAATCACAGACGCCAACCGCCGGAACCGGAACACTAGCTTTACGATAATGAAGCGAAAAGGAACGGGCATGGGCGAGCGCCATGCATTGGAGTTCGAGGTGAACTACCACCGAGCGCGGATCGCGGAGCTTTCGGAAGCGTTACGTGACATCGAAGAAAACCTCCCGCACGTTTCGGAGCCGCCTCCCGAGCTCGCTCAACAAGCCGACGCAATTCGCATGGAGCTTAAGCGGCGCATGTTCGCGGTTGCGGTAGGCTCCTCGCGCCTGATGACCCTGCCCACAGAAGAGGACGCAATTTAATCTCCTGAGTCCACCCCCGCGAGCGCGGCGATCGCGTGTAGACACTTGAATGGGTTAGGCCCCCACCATATCAAAACAAACACAACCTCAGAATCCCCGCGTGAGTAATCGCAGCAAAAATTCCATGCGGTGGGTGTGGCTTTGCTTCGCCCTTGCGATTGTTGCGATGGTTATCGTGTTGGCGCTATTAATCGTTGGAATTAAGTAGCCTAGTTGCTCTAGGCATGATGAGGCAGCGAGGCTCATAGCGTGATCCCGCCACTGTCGCTTTGACGCGCAGGGGCGCCGCCACCCAGTTCGTATAATCAAGGACTGACGCTTGGTTCCCACCTAGTGTCGTTTCCCTCCCTATCTCTTTGAAAGAGCCCTTGATGACTGTAAGACTGATTGGATTATCCACGCTGTGCTCGCTGCTGCTCGTCGGCGCTGCGAGCGCAGCCGCCCCTGCGCAATCGCTCGGCATCAAGCTGCAGGACTCCTCAACCGATCCGTCGATCGTGCATATGCGCATGGTCCTCGACCAAAACGCGCTCAAGCCAGGTCGCGTCACGATTCAAGCCGAGAACCAGTCGAAGACCCTAGTGCACGAGGTTATGTCGTGCGCGATGACGGCGCCAAGGAACTCCCGTTTGACGCCAAGCACGACAAGGTGATCAAAAATCGTGTCCGACGCATGGGAGAGATCGCCGACCTCAAACCAGGGAAGACAGGCAAGCTAACCCTAAACCTCAAAGCCGGCGCCTACATGCTGATCTGCAACCAGCCAGGGCACTACAAGGACGGAATGGTCGCTAAGGTGGTTATAGCGCCCTGACGAATGTCGGGGGCCGTCTCTTATGCGCGCAAGACGGCCATGAGCCAGACTTGTCGAGGTAATTTGCAACTCGCCTTCAACACCTTCATGCGCTTCGACCCCCCTCTTGTGCGGTGGCCTTGTGCGCGCAGCGCATGCGACCCGCCCAGACAGGATTCGCCTCACCTCGAAAAGCCGTAGAGTGCGGACTAGGCGCGCCGCGCTTACGCCCCCAAGCCCAGGTCGGTCCCATCCCGAGAGGACAAACGAAAAGTCTATTCGCCGCGCTGTTAACTATGGTTGCGATCAACGCCAACGCACTGAGCTACGGCGGCCCCGACATCACCGATATGTGGTGGAACGCGAACGAATCGGGCTGGGGCATGAACATCGTTCAGCAGGGCTCTACTTCATTCGTTACGCGACCGGACGCCTATTCCCCTCTGCAGAAATGGAAACGGCGCCCAAGTGGACGCCGTTGGATGTTGCCGGATGGGGGTATTGGTGGAGTGGAAGGGGATCGAACCCTCGACCTCCGCATTGCGAACGCGGCGCTCTCCCAGCTGAGCTACCACCCCAGTCGCAGAGCGAGATTATAACCGAAGGCATTCGCTGGCCGCGCGCCGCGAGTTAACGCCGTCCTACAGGAAAGGGTGTGCAAGGCTGACAGACCCTTCGTTTCGGCCCTCATAGGATGGCGGGACCATGACTACCCTTGCCGCCCATACCCCCCCCGACGCCGAAAAGCCCGAGGCGAAGAAGAACGCTGTCACGGAGACGCCCGTTGCCACCCAGGCGGAGAAAGCGATCGCCACCCCGAAGGCGATCGCCGCCGATACGCGCAAGCAACGCATGCGCGGCAACCGCTCGCTTGCCGTACTCGCCGGGGTCGCGGTCATCATGTTGCTGTATTTCGGCGGCCCGTTCTTCATTCCGCTGATGATGGCGCTCATCATCTCCTTCGCGCTCTCGCCGGTGGTCGACGCGCTCACCAAGGTCCTGCGCTTCCGCGTGGTCGCCGCCGCGATCCTCGTGCTTGCCGTGCTGGGGTCCATGGGATGGGCGGCATATGCATGGAGCGACGACGCGCTGGCCATCTGGGAGAAGGTCCCCGTGGCGGCGAAGAGCATTTCCAAGTCGCTGCAGAAGATCGCGCAGAAGCCGGGACCCATCACCGAAGTGAAAAAGGCCGCGGCGGACTTGGAGACGGCTGCGCAGGGCGGCAAGGCCGCTCCCGCGCCGACAGCGCCCGCGCCTTCCACCGCATCGCAGATCTCGATATGGCAACTCGTCTGGACCGGTGGGAAGGGTGTCGCGATCGCGGCGGGTCAGGTCCTGGTGG
>JAYTFO010000340.1:0-2939 GCA_043734305.1 Acidobacteriota bacterium
CCGGCAAGCCGAAGTTCGCTGGTAAGGCGATCTTGAAACGTCCGCCAGAGGCGTTCGATACGGCCCTTTGCCTGAGGGCTCAGGGCGGCGATCTGCGTGATGCCCAACTCTTCCATGACGCAGCCCAGATGCGTCGGCGCCTGGCGTCCAGCGAGTTGCTCCTCAATCGTCCAGTAGGGTCGTTGCGCTGAAACGTGCCGTGCTGGTCACGGTACAGACTGCAAGGAATACCGTGCATTTCAACCATGGCCCGCAACGTAGTCAGATAGCCGGCCGTGTCTTCGGGACCGAGTTGGAAGCGAACGGCCAGCACCTGGCTGGTGGCGTCATCCATGAATCCCATTAAGGTCAGAGCCGGTCCCCGTTGCTCGAGCCAATCGTGCCGGCTGGCATCGGCCAAGGCCATCATTCCGAATTACGCTTTGCGTTCGCGACGGGTTCGATATTTGCGCGGCCTGCGCTTCCGCGGCGAACGAATACCGCGGGAACGCAGGATGCAGCGCACCGTCTCGCGGCTGACCGTGAGCTTCTCGATTTTCGTCAGCTTCTCCCAAAGATGACTGTCATTGAAACCCTTGTATTTGCCGGTTGCCAGTGCGGCGATCTGTTCCACTACTGCGTCCGGATACCGGTTAGGCGCCTCACGCCCGTCATTGCCGTGGAGAACCCATTCGTGTGCTTGCGGATCGAAGCGAGCCTTGTATCGCTTCACTTGGCGCGGACTGATGCCGAGCAGAACCGCCGCCTCCACCACGGTCAACTTTCCCTCTACCGCATTCTCGATCACTTTCAATCGTTGTAGCTGCTTCTGATTCACTGTCATCTCCTTGCGAGGGTGACAGAATCGCTCGGCAACTACAGGGAATCCTGTTGTCCTTGACATCCATCCACGTGTATGTTATCGATATCAGTAAGATATAGTCGAGGAAATCGGTTATGCGAATATTCAGCCAAGTTGCCGGCCTGTGTTTCGTCGCAATTGCCTGTTTGTCCGCGGTTTGGGCGCAAAGTGTCCCCGCCCAACTAACCGGCGTTGTCACCGACGCGTCCGGCGCTATCGTCCCGGCCGCCGAAGTCATGGCCGCCAACACTCAGACCGGCGTGAAAGTGCATCGTTCCACAAACGACCTCGGTTTCTATACGATCACCGATCTGGAGCCGGGCGTCTATCGACTGCAAGTTCAAAAGCCCGGCTTTCGGACCCTGGTGCAAACGAAGATCGAGCTCAGTGTGGGGCAAGTAGCGCGGCTCGACGTTACGCTCACCGTAGGCCAGGTCGGCGACAGCGTGGAGGTGTCCGCCGCAACGACTCTGCTGCAGGCGGAAGAGGCCTCGCTTGGCGGAGTAGTGGACAACACCAAAGTGTCCAACCTCCCGTTGAACGGGCGCGATCCTTACGCGCTCATTGCCCTGCTTCCCGGGGCTCAGCCGCAAGGACTCTTTTTCACACCGCGCGTGCTGCAGGAGCCCAGCATTCAATCCAATTTCAACGTCAACGGCGGGGCTTCCTTCACCAACGAGATCCTGATCGACGGAACGCCAAACGTGGTCGCCGAGCACGGGCAACTGGCGTTCACTCCGTCCGAGGATTCGGTTCAGGAATTCCGGTTGCTCAGCAGCACTTACTCCGCTGAATATGGGCGCAGCGGCGGCGGCGTGATTCTCATCGCGAGCAAGGCGGGCACAAATCAGTTCCATGGCGCCCTCTACGAGTTCTTGCGAAACACGGTGCTCGATGCCAACGATTTTTTCAGCAACAGGAGCGGGGTTGCGCGCCAGCCTTATATTTTCAATCAATACGGCGGCGCCATCGGCGGTCCGCTGTGGCTGCCGCGTGTTTACGATGGGCACAACAAGACTTTCTTCTTCTTTTCCTTCGATGGCTCGAAAGTCCGGCAGGCCAAGACATCTCTCGATACCGTGCCAACGGCCATGCAGAGAGCCGGAGACTTTTCCCAGACGTTCAACGCCCAGGGGCAGCCGATCACGATCTACGATCCAGTGACCACTCAGCCGACGGGCATGGGGACGTATGTCCGGACCCCCTTTGCAGGGAACAGGATTCCGGCCAGCCGGCTCGATCCCGTGGCGCTAAAGGTGGCTTCGTACTATCCTTCCGCAACTTTGCCCGGCTATGCATTTACGAATGTCAATAATTTCATTTCGAGGGCCTCGCAAGCGGACAACCTCAATACTTACCAGGGCCGGGTGGATCACTATTTGAGCGAGAACAACCACGTGTTCGCCCGGTATTCTTTCGATAGGCAGTCGGATACGCCGGCGAACTTCTTCCACAATACCGCTACCAGCAATTCCTTCGGCCCGAGCACCCAGCCGGATACCAGCGCCACCATCGGCGACACGCACGTGTTTAACCCCAACCTCCTTCTCGAGGTTCGCGCCGGCTACACCAGCAACGGGTTCAACCGCCAGTCCGAGTCCGACGGATTCGATATTACCCAGCTCGGATTTCCCGCATCGTTGAGCAATGCCTTGCAGGTGCGGGAGTTTCCGACGTTCACTATTAGCGGCATGGCGCCGGTGGGACCCTTCGGCACAGCCCGTTTCCTGCTGAATTCCGAGGTTCGTTCGGCCGGGGCCACGCTCACTCACATACACGGCCGGCACAATCTTCGTGCCGGCGGCGAGTGGCGGATTTATCTGATGGATGCATATTTTGGCGGGTCCGCCGGCGGCTCTTTTTCATTCAATGCGGGTCTCACTCAGGGACCCAACCCGGCCGCCAGTTCGACTTCCGCGGGATCGGGTTTCGCCTCCTTCCTGCTCGGCTCCACCGCCGGCGGTTCGGCCAAGATCAGTGCGCGAGAAACATTCGCCAACAAGTACTATGCCGGATTCGTCCAGGACGATTTTCATGTTTCCCGGAAGCTGACGCTGAACCTGGGTTTGCGGTATGACTACGAAACGCCCCGGACGGA
>JAYTFO010000341.1:0-2796 GCA_043734305.1 Acidobacteriota bacterium
CGGCAACGTAAACAACTACGAAGGCCGTCCCACCGAATACCAGGCGGCACGCGCCGATTCTCTGGCGCATGAACTGGAAGACATCATCACCGACTTCCACAAAATGACCCAGAAAGAACTCGGCGCCATCAACCCCGCATTAAAGAAAAACAAGCTCGAAGCAATTACCGTTCTCGCGGAATCCGATTGGCAGAAAAAACGGGAGTCCGAAGGAGCGTCGGGATCGGGCACGGGCATGCGCGTCGAGGCGGGCAGGATGTGGGAGAGGGACTGAGGGCGAGTATCAGCCGCGAAGCGGCGGAATAAGAAAGCCCGGCACGGCAGTGCCGGGTAAGCGTGCGGCAGAGTGAGTCCCGCCAGGAACGGCACCCCGACCCGATAGGAGCAGCCTTTTCTGGCGCTCTACTTCTTCTCGTCCTCTGCCGGTTTAGCCGGCGGAGTGGCCGCAGGGGGTGCGGCTTTCAGCTTGGCCAGGGAGTCGTCCACGCGCTTTTTGAAATCCCCATAGTCGTTGTTAGCAAGCCCACTGAAAGCAGTCTGGACTTGCATTTCGCAGGCGGCGTCCCCCTTGGCGTTCAGCACGACGGAATTGATCCGCTTCCCTGTCCAGGAGCCACCGATATTGAATGACGCGGTCATCTCATTGCTGTCGATCCCGATGATTCCATACTTCCCGGAGTTCCGAACGGTGTCCTTGACGGCAGCCCACAACACGGTGCAAGTAACGGGATAATTGTCCTGGTGGGTTTTCGCGAATGCTGGCATCGCCACGACCAGAAGCATTAGAACCACGATGAAACGTTTCATGGAGTGTTCCTCCCTGCAATCGTCAGCATGTTAGCACCGAATTCCTAAACCTGCAGTGACTCGCCGCGACTGCCGCTACCGTTCAAAGTGGAAGATATCCATCACCACGTAAGTACTTCGATTCACCAGCACGACGTGCCCACCGATGGCAAAGTGACCGTACCCGGCCGGAGGCGGAGGCAGGCGCCGCTCCAGTTCGATCGGACAAGGCTGCATCTGCTTGCGTAGCCCGGGCGGCAGCGTCCCGCGTACCCGCAGCTGCCTTTCGAGTCCCGGCGGCAGACGATCCCTCTTGGCAAGTCCCGGCGGCAGATGATCGTCCTGGTCGCGATACCACCCCCGCATCTCGTCGCGGTCGTGGTCGCTGTAATAGCGTCGGTCGTGGTCCTGGTCATCGTCTTGCCCGTGATGTTTGTCGTGCCCATGGCCATGGCCGTGCTCGTCGTCGGCCAGCGCTTGGCCGGACAGAACTATCGCCACCGCCATACAGAAGCACAAGCACCATTTCGATTGCATGAGAATCCCCTTCGAACAGAAGTCTGTCATGGAAAGACTATTGCCTACTGCAGCGAGGGGCAAATTACCAAGGGCATAGGCCGTGATGGCGAGAACCGCCTTCACCCATGGTTGAGAACCGGGATTGTTCCTACTCTCCGCCGACCGTCAGCCCGTCAATCCGGATCGTCGGCGAGGCCACGCTGCCACGGAATTCGAGGTCGCTGCCGGTCTCGGAGATATTTTTGAAGATGTCTTTTAGATTTCCGGCCACCGTGATCTCTTCCACTGGATAGGCAAGTTCGCCATTCACGATCCACTGGCCGGAAGCGCCGCGCGAGTAATCGCCGGTCACCAGGTTCACGCCCATCCCGAGGAACTCGGTGATGTAGAGACCGTCTTTGATGTCGCCGATAATCTGCTGCGGAGATTTCGTCCCGGCTTGCAAAAAATAATTGCCGGGACCGATCCCGGGCGTACCGGCTAGTCCACGGGATGCGTTCGCGGTAGTTTCCAGGCCAAGTTTCTTCGCCGTGTAAGTGTTCAGCAGATACGACTTCAGAATTCCGTCTTCAATGACGACAGTGCGGCGCGTCGGAATGCCCTCGCCATCGAACGGTGATGTTCCGAAGCCGCCCACGATCGTTCCGTCGTCGATGACGGTGATATTACTGCCCGCGATCTGCTGGCCCAGTTTGCCCGCAAGAAACGACGCACCCCGATACACCGAGTCGCCGTTGATGCCTTCAAAAATATGTTCCAGCATCGAGGTGGCGACCATCGGGTCGAGGACGACCGGAACGTGCGCCGTCTTCACCCGGCGCGCGCCCAATCGGCGCAGCGTGCGACGGGCCGCTTCTTTTCCAACTTGCTCCGCCGGATCGAGCTTCGCAAGACTGCGCGCCACCGAATACCAATAGTCGCGTTGCATGTTGCCGGCTTCATCCTGCGCAATCGGGACTGCTGACACCGAGCAATACGACCGACGATATTCGCCGACAAAGCCGTGCGAATTCGCGAGAACTTTGCGGCCCGTAGCGGCGTCGAACGAACCGCCTTCGGAGTTCTTAATGCGTGGGTCGGTATCGAGCGCCGCTTTTTCGGCGCGACGCGCATAGTCGATGCGCTCAGCCCCGGCCAGCGAGTACACGTCTTCGTGATAGAGATCGAGATCGCCGGGAAGCGATCCGAATTTCCCAGCTTCAGGGATGCCCGCGTAAGGATCTTCAGAAGTGATCTTCGCCAGCTCCAGCGCCGACTTCAACATCAGCTCGATGCCCGCCGCCGAGAAATCGCTGGAGTAAGTGGAGGCCGCGCGCTGTCCAAAAAACACGCGCACGCCAATCGACCGCGAGCCCGCTTCTTTAAGCGTTTCAACCTGCCCCAGGCGGACGACCGTAGAGAATTCATCGCCCTCGCGGGCGACACACTCGGCAGCCGAAGCGCCGCCCTGCATCGCGCGACGGACGACGTCGGTGGCGAGTGACTGAAGAT
>JAYTFO010000342.1:0-6241 GCA_043734305.1 Acidobacteriota bacterium
CCTCTCCGGCCGTCCTGCAGTTGCGGCCGTTACTTAATCGATACGGGGTGACAGAGTCTCGTTGCAGTTAATACGACATTTTCTCGTTGCATCAACAGGACTTGCCCCGATTGGTCGATCCTGACCGTGCATCCAGAAGATCCTCAACCACATTCTTGTGACTCGGTTTGGGGCGCGATGATCGTTGTCCTACTTGTGGCGGATGTTCAATGGCACTCTTGCCCGGTCCAGCGGAAATACTTGTAGTTGCCATTGGACCGGGACAGACGTTGGGAAGTAGCACTTCGTTTTGTCGCAAGCCTGGTACTCCAGCTTGCCCGTAATCGTAAATATTTTCCCATCATTTCCAAGCGAGCCCCAAAACTCCGACGAGGAACTAATTTTTACGTCTTGGCGGATGCGGAATGTGCCATCGAAAACAGGGGTCTTCTCGTTGATCGCGGGTAAATAAAGGATCTTCGACGCCGGGTAAATTACAGGTTTGAGCTCCATTTCCGGCATAGGGTCAAGCACCAGTTTGATGGGCTTGTAGCCCTGCGCGCCGGGCGCATACACGTGCATGTCTGGAGGAAGGCGCACTTCAGCACTCAGGGTAATGCGTGTACCGGGCACACCGGTACGATCAGACTGTTCAAGACCGAGTTGGAGATGCGCGGCGTCGATAGTGCCGGTGACCTCATGGCCCAACTCGGGGAAGAGCTTGGCAATGATGCTATTCCCCGTAAGCCTCTCGCGGTATTTCGGTTCGAAAAACCTTTCCCGAATGATGCCGTTGCTGTCCAGGAAAAAATATCCCGGTCGCGCAAAGCCCTTCTGCATTCCGGTAGCTTCTGCGTTCAGCACGCCATAAGCCTGAATTATCTTCGAGTCGGGGTCCGCAAGCATCGGGTACTCGATCTTGTGGCGGTCGCCAAAATATTTCAGGACCTCCTCCGAGTCATAGCTGACGGCGGCGAACTTGATCCCTTGTTTTTCGAGTCGTGGGACGGCGCTTTGCAGCTGGACCAGCTGCCCTTTGCAGAATGGTCACCAGTCGGCGGAACGGAAAAACAGCAAAACGGTTCCCTTCGGTCCTTTCAGGGTATCGAGAGTTTGTGTTCGTCCAAACTGGTCGTGCGCCGAAAACGGCGGAGCCCTCTCACCGACCGCGAGTCCGATCGACATCAACTCGATCGAGGTCGCGCGAATGGTCGCGTCTTCGAGCGTCCCGTGGACGGTGACGCTGTCTCCCAAGTGGCCGGCAGCGAGTGCTTGCGGCTCAAGGTCATACATCACCCTGTTCGTGTCGTCATAGAGCGAGAGCTTCGCGCCCGGAGCGGCCTTTATGCACTCGCGAGATTCGGCAAAGGCTTCATCGGCATTGCAGCTGCTGTAGACAATTGTGCCGGACCAGGATCTGGAATTGGCTGTGTTGGTCTGCCCCATCATGAGGGAAACAGTGAGAGAAAGCGCTGCCAGAGAGAGGAAAGCTCGTTTCGTCATGGCATTCGATAGGACCGGAACCATCAATTCGGGAAATCCTTGGGTATCGGAGTTTCCGGCAAACCACGATAACGCCTGGCGGCATTGCGCGCAAGGCTTTCTGCGCAGGATCGCAGGTGGCGACGCTAACCTCACGGCCTTGAGACAACCCACTTGGCCTGTTCGTGGGCTGGGGGAAGTTCAGGTGCCAACGAATTGCCACCGACTGCGTAGTTTCGTCCGTTGACATTGAACAACAAATAGCCCTGAGCTTTGCCCCGGCGACATCGATCGCCGGAGCAAAGGAAGTGGGGAAGGATCCGCTCTCGCTTCTGGACTCTTTACAGCGCCGCCACGCCGCGCTCCTGATTGCGGATGCGGATGGCTTCCTCGACCTTCGACAAAAATATCTTCCCGTCACCGATCTTGCCGGTGGCGGCTGTTTCCAGGATCGCTTTCACGACCGCATCGACCTGGCTGTCGTCCATCACCGACTCAATTTTGATCTTGGGCAGCAGGTCGACTGAATACTCCCGGCCACGGTACATCTCGGTGTGTCCTTTTTGGCGGCCGTGGCCCCGTACTTCGGAGATCGTGAGCCCGTCGATGCCGATCTCGGTCAGGGCGTTCTTCACAGCGTCTAATTTCGAGGGCTGAATAATCGCTTCGAGTTTCGTCATCCTTTTTTCCTCTTTTCGCTTGATAGCCATGGTTGCCGGAGGCAGACTCTGTCCGCCTCCGGTGGGGATGCAATGCCGGCAGGTTCGTTAACTTGCCGTGCGTGGCAAGGGACTGACTGCCGCCTTATTCTTGACCGGGCTAGCCGACGGAAGTTCCTGCGCCATTCCCCGGGGTGCCCCGAGCGCCGAGATTACGTACTCAGGATAGGCTGAAATCCCGTGCTCGTGCAGATCCATCCCATAAAGTTCCCCTTCTTCGGAGATGCGGAGCAGGCCAGCGGCATTCACGGCCAGCATGACAGCCATCGCAATCGAGAAGGTTGCGAGCGTAATGACCGCGCTGCCGAAGAGCTGAGCAACCAGCACCTGCGTCCCGCCGCCGTAGAAAAGTCCCTTAAGTGCTACCGAGTTGTCCGGACCGGTTGCGCCCGAGGCTCCATACTTACCGCAAGCAAACAGGCCCAGTGAAATGGTCCCCCAGATGCCGCAAAAGCCATGCACGGGAACCGCGCCGATGGGGTCGTCGATGCGCAACCACTCCAGTAACTCCACACCCAGTACAACCAGCACGCCTGCAATTCCGCCCAGCAGAATCGATCCCGTCGGTGTAACCCAGTAACATGGGCATGTAATCGCAACTAACCCAGCGAGAAATCCGTTGGTGGTGAAGCCCGCGTCCCACTTCTTACTGGACATATAGGCCCAGAGCATTGCTGTCAGTCCGGCCGCGCAAGCCGCTAAGGTGGTATTGGCAGCCACACGTCCGATGCCTTCAAAATCCATCGCGGAGAGAGTGCTGCCGGGATTGAATCCGTACCACCCAAACCACAGGATCAATCCGCCGGTGACTGCGATGGTTAAGTCATGCGGCAGCATGGGAGCGCCACCGTCCCGTTTGAAAGTACGGCCCAGGCGCGGGCCGAGGACGATGGCGCCCGCCAAGGCAATAAATCCACCGATGGTGTGAACGACGGTCGATCCGGCAAAGTCGTGGAAGCCCGTGCCCAGTCCCGGCCAGAAGTGGCCGTCGCTGCCCATGGTTGCGAGCCAGCCATCCGGTCCCCAGGCCCAGTGGCCAATGATGGGATAGATGAAGCCGGAAACCGCGACACTGTAAAGTAAGTCGCCGACGAATCCGGTTCGGCCAATCATGGCGCCGGAAGTAATGGTCGAGCACGTATCGGCAAAGGCAAACTGGAAGAGCCAGACTGCCAGGAACGCGACACCGGTTGTCTCATAGGTGGCCGGCGCGCCCTGCAGAAAGAACCAGTGATATCCGATGAAACCGTTGCCGTGAGCGAACATGAATGCGAAGCCGAAGGCGTAGAAGAGCAGGCCGCACAGACAAGTGTCCACGACGCACTCCATCAGCACGTTGACGGTTTCCCGCGATCGGCAGAAACCAGCCTCCAGCATGGTGAATCCGACTTGCATGCCGAAGACCAGGAACGCCGCGAGCAACGTCCATGCGGTGTTGATGGGGTTAATGACGTCGGCAGCCTTGACCTCGGCGTCGGCGGCGTGAGCGACGGTGAAAAACAATCCCGAGGCGACCGTGATGACCAGCAACACGATGACAACTCCCATCGCCTTGCCCGCGAACAGGAGTTTGGCATACCGGCGCCATTCAGGTTCGTGCAAGCGCGTGCGAAGCCGCACAATCTTATCGGCGAAGGACAACTTTTTTCCGTGTCGAGTTGAACCAAGCATCCCTATTCTCCTTAGTGATGGAAGTTCTAGCTTCCGAGTGGTAACTGCAATCTCATTTTCTGCGGCGAAGGATCTGTCGCACCTCAGCGCCACACAGCCCTCCCACGGGCACCAGCAGGAAGGAAGTTGCGCTAACAATGATCAGCACGGCAGCGAACGGTGAGCTGCCAAGGCGCGCCAGGCCCGCGAACAGGCCGGTGAGGCCCAACAACAGCATCGCCACTTCCAACGACAGCGGCGCCCTGCTCATCGAGGACCCCTTCGATATTCCCGCAGCCTCGAACTGGTGCGGGGGGCGGCGAGGGCGCTGACACCAGGGGTTGACTGGGATTGAACCCAAGCCGCCGATCCCCACATAGAGAGCCATCCAACTTGCGGCTGGCTCAAAACCGAAAACTCTCTTACTAAAAAGTCCATCGCTATTTGCCCTCGCGGCTATCGAAGGTGAATACCAACCCGGCGGTGAGCGTGTTCTGCGAATTCACCGGTGTGACGCCCTTCGAGAACACGTTCTCGTTCGACATATCTCGTCGGAACTCGAGGCGGCTGATGATGTGGTGCGCCACAAGTTTTTCGAATGTAGTGGTGAACTCGTGGAAGTGAACTCCCGCCGGCAAGCCGTCGACCATAAACCCGGTCGTAAACCCGTCATGGTCGTCGTAGTACTCGTAGCGGGTACTAAACGCCGTGCTTCCGTTGAAGGCGTACTTGACGTAGCCCGCAACGCCGGTCCAGAACACAGGCTGCGAAAGTCCCTCTTCCAAGGGAATCCGGTCGCCACGGCCGTAGTCGCCGTTGACGATAAAAGACAGCTTGCTGGTCGGCGAATAAGTAATGACCGTGTCGGTAAGCTGCCGCCACTGGGAGTTGTTCCCGCTTTGCTCCGGCCCCGCCATGTATTGTTCGGTGACTCCGAACTTCTTGTTGGGATTCCAACCGAAGCTCATGCCGTAGGTCTTGCCGGTATTGTTGTCGACGACGTTATTCCAGCCGTTGACGAAATATCCGGTCAGCGAATATTTGTCGTTGAAGGTGTACTTGGCGCGAGCGCCAAAGTGGTAGTAGGGGATCGCATAGCTGAATAAAATGCCGCGCGAGTAGTTCCAGTTGTCCTTGGTCTCGATGACCTCGGCGCCGTGGGGTGTGACAAACTTGCCGACGTCAATCTGCAATCCCTTACCGACGGGCGCCAGGTAAGAGAAATACGCTTCCTTCAGATACTGCGCGTAATTCAACCCGCCCTTGGGTTCCGAGCTATTGACGACGTTCATCGCCTGCCCAAAACCGAGAGCCACGTGATAGCCCGTGCGACTGTTCGTCGCGTCAGGAGCTTTGTCGACGACCAGTTCCACCATGTTCAGCCCGAACTGGTTTGTAGGGGAGTCGAAGAAACGCAAGCCCGTATTTTGACTCGTCGGGTTATTGAAGTTCTGGCCGTAGTACAAGTCCACAAAACCACTTACGCTGGTCGGGCCCAGCAGGCTGGCAAGTGACGGACCGGCCGGCGCAGCGGGAGCTGCCGCTGTACTGCTCACGAGGTTTTCGTGCGGCACATCGGGAACCAGCGCCGACGCTGGTTTCTCGGCGTTCTTCAAGGTAGTGACTTCCGCGCGTAGTTCCTGGAGTTCCTTCTCCATTTCCTGCATATGCCTTAGGATTGCATCGTTGGTCGGCGGAGTTGTGTTGGGCTGTTCCTGCGCACGGCCGAACGACACTAGGAATAAACTGGCAAATACCATCACAGCTCCGATATGGGAGCGACGACTCATTTGGTTGCTCTCTTTCTCCCCTGGTGCATGCAGCGAATCACCGTGCGTATCCACTGCCAGCACGCTCACCTTAGAGATTTGCGAACGCACAGTCCAACGCATAGTTCTTCTGCGTTGCATCGAAAGTTTCTGTAAGAACTAGAACTTATAGGTCTTATAAGGCAGGACTAATGCCGAGAGGTGACCGAGTTTGTGTCGGAGCTTGCGGTAGCGCAAGAAAGTAGAACAGTCCAAGCTCCAGCCGCGAAGCGGCGGAACAAGAAAGCCCGGCACGGCAGTGCCGGGTAGGCAAAGTGGAGCGTGTGAGTCCCGCAAGGGACGGCACCCCCGCTGCTACCCAGAATCGGGCCGCCGGGCTTCTTTCCTACGCGAATCGGCTTGCGGAGGCGGATATTCCCATCAATTCACCGTCAGTTGAAAACCTGCTACGTGGCCGACGCCTCCGGAAGCAGCGGTTACGGTGATCACATAAATCCCGGCTGGCGTGCCGCCCGCCGTAGCCGCACGGCCGCCGCAGTTGGAAAACCCGAACGACACGATGCCGAATAGCAGCATCGCAAACAACTTGCGCACCGAGCGTTTGCGTCGCCACCTGCCGCTTGCAAGAGTAAACAGTCCCAA
>JAYTFO010000343.1:0-6778 GCA_043734305.1 Acidobacteriota bacterium
CGCGGCGGCTACCGGCGCCCAAATCAAGTTCTTCACCTTCGGCGTAATGCGCCCGGCGTTAACTTCTACGCCAACAGTACGAAGATCACAGCGATCAGCTCTGTGACCGGAGCGGAGTCAACGACTGGGACCGCTTATGGCGGGGCAGCCAATGGTGGATTGTATTCGGCGATCGCCCCGGGCTCGTACACGTTTGCGAGGAAAAATTGCGGCAACGACTGATAATGGCTTGCCCTGTCGAACGTCAAGGCGAGTCTCGAGGATGGGGAACACTACTCGTTCTATCAGAGTGGATTCTACAACACGATCGCCAAGACTGTCGACGCGTTCATCGTAGAAGATGCAATTCCTCCCGACATCGATTATTCCGTCGCCTTCGTCAGATTCGTCAACACAATCGTCAACGCGAATCCGATGACGCTGTAGGCGAAAAGTACCACGACAGCCATTGAGGTTCCGGTCGGCGCTGAAATCGCGTACAAGGGAGCAGGCGCATTTACTGCTCTGCCAGCCGGCGCGGCGACCTGAGCACGCGTTACGCGGAAACGGCGACAAACGCACTCACCAGACCCGCAGTGTCGTTCAGCGGGGGCAGGACGTACACCATCACCGCGCGCAGTGATATCACCGTCGCGCGATCCACCGCTTGTGGGTCCGCTAACAAGGCTTGTCTGGATAATACGCTCAACAGATAGGCGGCCCGGGGAGTGACCGACTGGCGTTGCGTGCGTGCAACGCTGGCCTGCTAGCCACTGCATTCCTGCGCGTTTGCCCCACTCAAGCGGCGGAGGGACCGCCGCGGTTCGTCGGTACGAACACTGCCGTAATGCCCGCCGGACGGTGTAGCCGACAAGGGGAGATTCCTGCCCCAGGTGTTACTATTCTCCGCGCGCCGTCCGGCGAGAGCGGACCAGCATGACCTGCGAGGAGGGTTGGGGGACGCATGACAAAACGGATCTCTTGAAGATCAAACGCTTCACTCCAGACGAGTTTTTCACCCTGAAGAAAGATTGGGCTTCTCTTCTCCAGCGGTCGGATGCTGACCCGCTATTCCTTTCATGGGAGTGGATGTACAACTGGTGGCATGTCTACGGTGGAGGAGCGCGCGACGAGTTGCTGCTTCTTGGCGTTTATGATGACGCCCAGCTGGTCTGCCTGGCGCCACTGTACATCAACACAACGAAAATCAAGCGTTGGATTACCACGCGACGGGTCGAATTCTTGGGAACCCGATCATCCGGAGCCTCGGGGTTCCGCACCGAGTACCTGCAATTCATCTGCGATAAAGATGCAACCGAACAGCCGATCGAGATGGCCTTATCTCACGTGGAAGACGAGGTACCGTTCGATGTCATCCGGCTCGCAGATCTCGTTACCAGCTCCCCCACCTACACGGTCGTACAGCGCCTGGCCAACGAAGCTGGATACTACACACGGGACCCGGATGTCAGCCAAACGTATGGAATTCCCTGCGGCGGCCGGTTCGCCGAATATCTCGATAATTTAGGGAAGAACTCCAGGCTGCAACTTTACAACCGACGAAAGTTACTCGCAAAGCTGGGCAAGGTGACCTGCACCCGCGTGGATCACACGAACTTCGAACAGACCCTTGATGAACTAAGCGACTTCCATCAGGATCGCTGGCAAGCGCATATCTCCTATGCCAGTCACAAGCTGTTTGTAAAGCGGCTCATAGACAGCAACGCGGTAGAGGTCTCCGGTGTCAAAGTGTTTCTCGACACGACCATGATCGGCTGCACGTTCGATCTATTGTGCGGGGACAGGTGTTACAACTTCCAGTCGGGTTTTCTGGACAATGTGGACAAGAAGATCTCGACCGGAACGTTGGTCTTCGGGTATGCAATCGAGAGCTGTTTCAGTGACCCACGAGTAAAGTACTACGACCTGATGGCTGGAGAAGGGAAGAACAGCGACTACAAGGCCAGACTGGCAAGTCCCGGCAGGCGGTTCGAGAGCATTGAGCTGATTGGGTCGCCGGTGTTACGATACGTCTATTCGCTCAAAGACCGGGTCACTCAAGTCCTGAGCCGCCGTACGAGTCGGGTCACTCGGCGCGAAACGAAACTGATCACACGCCGCGACTCGGCGGCCAGCGTCGGCATCGGATCGTCCCAACGGAAATAGGGAAAGACCTGGCGATGGGCGATGCTTCGCAGCCATGCGGGCCACGACAGACGGCCCTGGCGTCGCAGAGCACATGCCGCCTCGAAATCCAGGAGGGGATTCCACAGCCGCATGCCGCGGCGATAGGTCCCAAACTCAATGTGCCGCCGGTAAACCAGGCGATTGTAGACAAACCAAGGCAGGTCGTAACCGGCGGCGGCCACGAGGCAGTTGGCGTCCGTGAACCGTGCGTTGCATTCCATTAGCTTCAATTGGCCGTCCCGTTCGTCGTACTTGAACTCGGCATTGGCCAAGCCGCGCAACTTGGCCTGGCGGAACAATTTCATTGCAACTTCCCGGACCTCGGGATTCCAATCTGTGATGTGGTAGCAGCCGAGGCCCATGTTCTCCGGAAAGCGGCGGATGATTCGCTTGGTGAACTCGAACAACGGCCGCTGATTCTCGTCCAGGTAGGTGTAATAACTGCACAGTCGGTCATCGGGTCCGGGAATCTGCTCAACAAGCTTCATCTCGATGCCTGTTGTACGGATAGGTTGGTATCGATCCATCAACTCATCGAAGTTGTTGACGACTACGAACTTCGTACCAAAACGTTGCCGAAAAACGTGCGAGAGCAGGGGCTTGAGTATCAGGGGATAGACTAGTTCGTCGCGCAGTGCGAGGACGTCGTCCAACGTCTTAATGGGCCAAAACCGTGGCGTAGGAACGCCGGCCGCCCGGGCATGCTCGTAGGTCGCTTGCTTGTTCAACATATCCAGTTGCGCGTGCGGTTCTGATTCATCCAAGAGGAACCGTTCGGCCAGTTCCTGGCGGTGCTTCGCGATGAACTGGATGCCCAGGTCGCTGGCGGCCAGGAGGACCGCGCCGCGCAGATGATCGGAGGCTGCGCCAAGCAGGAATGTGGACCAAGTGGTCGGGGACGCGCCATCGGGAAGCTCGATCCACTGGCAATATCGTGAACGGCAGACGTAGGAGCCGGGTTGGTTGATGGCGTATACCGGAATACCCCTCGCGCCCAGGCAGCGGACCACCGAGAGCGCGGCGACGGCGCCATCGAGCACGATCGCTGGCGGGCGCTTCCCGTGGGCGCTTTCAATGTCGATGGGTTTTGATGGTTTCGTGGTTTGGGGCGGTTGCCTTGGCTCGACTTCTTGACCGGTTTCTTGCACTGTTTGAATGCTCTCCATTGAATGCTCCCGAGGGATGTGTCGGCGCACCTCGTTGTACGCCTTTCCCGGTCAAGTCCCGAGTTGCGTGTAAAGCTGAGGAAGCTCCTCGGCCTCTGCCTTACTTCGTCGTCCCAATCTTCTTCGAGTGCGCGCGGCGGGAAACCGCACGAACGGCGTGACGGCAAGCGCCGCGCCCCGGCTACGCCTCAGGATCGGAGAACCGCACGGCTCGTACGCGGCAGCGACGCGGGGATTGCCGCAGAGCGCATAACCGCTTCTGCGGCTTATGGTTAGAGCGCTGCCGTGGACCAGTTGTGCCGTTCGAAAACAGCCAGCCCGTCGAGTCGGACGAGATCCGCTTCCCCCAGGCGTTGCGTGCGTGCAACGTTGCTCCGGGGCAACGCATTCCTGCACGTTGGCCCAACTAGGGGTGATCGAGGACGTCCATCAGTCGTTGATGCACATCCTCGCGCAGTTCATCCGGCAGGCGCATATGGAAGAGGGCCTGATCGCACGGCGGAAGTTCTAACACGATCTGCGTCACGCACGTCGGCCCTCCTGCTGCAACAGTCGGGTCAGTACGAGTGTGGCGACCGGAACGCCGCCCGACCGATTGTGGTAGCGATGCTGCAGGCCGGCCCCGTGTTGATATCGACGATTGCGCCTCCGGCCTCCCTCACGGGGATGCCGGGGTCGGACGTGATGAGATCCACGCCGGCAAACCGCACCCCGATCGCGGCGCCAGCACGGGCACATTCCTCGACCACCGACGGGCACAGCCGCCCCATCGCCGAGTCGTTGTCCTACCCGCGGTTATCGTTGATGACGTTCTTGATTTGGACCATCACTCCGCTCGGGGGAACCGACAACAAGGACATACCGCCGGCGCGCAGTTTCTCGGACTGATGCGCCTTCGCGGAATGGAGTGTCGCGCCCTGGCGGACCATGCCGAGGGGTTTCACGCCGCGGAAAGTAACTGTCGCACTCTAGCGCGGTGTGAGCCTCCTGTGAGTCGACCACTACAACGTGAAGCGGCCTCACCACAACGGATTGAGTCGGGCGGAGCGTTATAGACTCGTCATTTCGGTAAGTCGTTGGCGGAGTGCCAGTTGTGACTTTCCGAGGGTCGCGCAACTCGGAATGGAAGATGCGGTCACCGCGCCCCATGAAGTGGCCGCTTACCCAAGCCAGCGGTTGCAAAGGGGTGGAATACGGTGCAGACCCGAGTCCTCAAACGTCGACACGCATGACCGTTTGGCCGGTGTAAGGCTAGAACGAGAAAGCTCGGACCTCTCGAGAAGAATTCATCACGCCGCGAGTCGAGAGGGATCGCCTACGCTTGTTCAAGGCGGTTCGTCACCAATTCGAATCCGAACATGTAGGGCGATCTAAACCACCTAGTGATCGACGTCCGTTTCAATGCGAATGGATCGTCGCCTGGCGAGACGGTTCCGCCATAGGCGGAGACATTGCACCGGAGGCCCAGTTCTCTGGGAATGGACCTGTTTTCCTCAGCCAGATTGCGGCGGCCGCCATAGGGATAAGCGAAAAGTCCCGACGATTCTCCGAGTTCGGCTTCGAGCCGGGCCTTCCCCTCTCCAATCTCACTTCGTGCTGCGTTCCCGACGACCACCCCCAAGTCGACATGGGTTGCCGTGTGCAACTACAAGGTGGAGCGGCTCCGCCACAACCTTTCAGGCTCGCGAAGACGTCAGCCTTTTGTTATCTGGTATGTCGTTGTGGGGCTGACACTTATGACTTTCCTCACCCTCACGCGTCTGGAATGGAAGATGCGCCGACAGTGGCCAGCATGCAATCGTCCCTCACGTCGAGAGCGCGTTATGAATCATCCCGGGAGGCATCAATCGATGCAGCCCGCGGCGCCGCTATGCTATTCGTTTGCCTCTCGCATTTCTGCCGTTACTTCACCCTTGTCTCGGGCGCTGGCGACACGGGTCTATACCTCGCCCTAGTTGGAATGGTTGCCTCGCCGACGTTCGTCATCGTCAGCGGCATGGTTGCGGGATTCATGTTTGTGGCGCGTAGCAAGTCGTTCCCTCATTTCCGCCGCAAGCTCGTGGACCGCGGGGTGTTTCTGCTCGTGGTTGGACACACCGCGCTGACTCTCACGGGCGTTCTCTCGGGAAAGAGTTTCTCGTTTGCCTACAGCATTGAGTACATAACGGATGCGATAGCGGTCGCAGCCATCATCGGTCCCTGGCTGATCGGTGCGCTCGGTCAGAAATCGCGAATTCTGCTCGCGGTCGGGATCTTCGCGATCGATTGGTGCGCAATTCTGTTTTGGAATCCGAGCGGCGAAGCGGCGACCCTCGCCAAGCATTATTTCGTCGGCCTTCTCAACCCCGAAGACGCAGGCGTTCTGTTTCTAACCTTCCCGGTGATTCCCTGGTTTGCCGTGTATCTGATAGGAACGGCGATTGGTGAACGTGTAGGCGCGTACTACGCTCAGGAGAAGAGGAGAGACGGACATTTCCTACTGGCAAAAATCGGCTTTGCAAGCTTCGTGTTTTCAGCGGCAGTCAAGGTTGCTTTTGTGCTCATCAAGCTCTCCATTCCGAATTTTGCACTCGTGCATCCGAATTTTGTGCCGATTTTGTCGTCGTACCAGAAGTACCCTCCGGGTCTCACATACATCTGCTTCTACGCTGGAGCCGGACTCCTAATGGTTGCGGGAGTCCTGGAAGCTGCACGCCGCGGGATGCAGCCGTTTCTGCTGAATCAGCTACAGCAGATCGGCCAGGCCTCGTTCTTCTCGTTCGTGCTTCAGTTTCAACTTTATCACGTTTTGCTTCCGAAGCTGCACCTTCCTTACACGCGGGCGTGGCCCCTTCTTTTCGTCTTTTCGCTCGCGTTGCTGGCGATAGGAGCGGCCGCCTGGAATTCCGTGGAAGGGAATCGCTTCCTAACATTAGGGATGAGGACCGCGGGAAGCGTTCGCATACCATTACGGGTGGCGAATATCACAGTCAGCATGTGTCGCCCGAGAAATCACATGTACAGCCTCCGCTTGCCAGCTGAGCGAAGGCGCTGAGTGAGGAGCGCCGCAACCTCGCCCACAGCCCGAAGGAGATCCGACCATTGAACGACTGGCTGAGAGGGGCGAACCCGGGACAAAGTCCCCGCCAACGGGCCAAGCCGGCTGGTGGCGAGTTCTGTACGAACGGTCTGCACATCGTGTTGGGAAAAGGCGTAGCGACGTCCGACCTCATACTCCAAGATAGTTTCAACAGGCTTGGCCAGTGCATCACATCTCGGCAGGTGGCAGACACTCATTCCGTAATAGGCGCCACAACTCGACGAACTACCACGGCTTGGCATTCACCCTGATGCTGATTGAACACGCCATCTGCGGGTGCCGTTTGAACGCAGCGCTGAAGATTTTCCGCGGTGGCCGATGTCCGCGAGCAACGTTCTCCGAGCCGCACTAGGGAATACGAGCGGTA
>JAYTFO010000344.1:0-8330 GCA_043734305.1 Acidobacteriota bacterium
CCCCATTTTCCGGGAACAGATTCTGCCCTACCAGACGCCTACTACGCGATTGAATGCGTCCCATCCGTTACCGATCTGCGTGCCGCCGTTTTGCTGAAAGGTACCGTTTCCAACACCCGAGAAGAGCCATAAGGTTCCGTCGGGTTTGCGCGCCATCACGTCGGCGTGTCCGTCTCCGTCGAAATCTCCGGAAGCGCTGATTTCCACAACCTGATTCCATTGCGAATCAATCTGAGTGCCTCCCTGGATGAAGCCTCCGCGCCCATTCCCGCGGTACAACCAAATCGTACCGTCGGGCTTGCGTGCCAGTACATCCGGATGGCCGTCTTCGTCGAAGTCTCCGGGGGCGACCATGAGGTCATAAGCGTTCCAGCCAGAATCAAAGGGACCGTTTGGTGTTGTCAGACCACCCGAAGGCGTGCCGGAGTAGAGCCACAACGTGCCGTCGGGCAGTCGTGCGAGAAGATCGGGATAGCCATCTCCGTCAAAGTCGCCCGGGGCCAGGATGGTGTCGAATACATCGAAGCCAACACCAATCTGAATCCCCGCCTGATTGATATTGCCATTCCCCGTTCCCGGGAACAGCCACAGGTTGCCCGCGGTATCCCGCGCGATGAGGTCAGCTTTGCCATCGCCGTCGAAATCGCCCGGAGCCAAGACCATGTCGTATCCGCCCCAACCGGAGGCGAATTGTACTCCGTTTCCGAGAGCACCCACGCCATTGCCGGGGTAGAACCAGAGCGTCCCATCCGATCGCTGCCCAACCACGTCCGGGTGACCGTCACTGCTGAAGTCACTGAATGAAAGCTGACTAAACTTCTGAACGACAGTGGACATCGTCGCGCTCAGTGCCTGATCTGCGATCATGCTCTGGCCGAAGGTGATGGACCCGCCGCTGAACACCTGCCCTGCCGAGGCGCGCCGCATGTAAATCATGTTGGAGTGCTGGTACGCATTTCGCGACTCCCCAAGAACGGAGAATTCGCGCGCAAAGACGTGCAGCGAGGGATCGATTCGATCCACTTCCCAACCCGAAGCACCCTTGCTTCCATCCAGGCAGGTCGTTGTTCCTAACATGACACCATCGTTTCCAACGGAAGTTTGACCGCCAGTGTCCTGGAACGCCCAGTGACTCGGCAGGAGGACGTCATAGGGAGTGCAATCGGCATTCCCCACGCCAGACGAACCGAAAGAGCCCAATCCGAGCAATTGTGCCTGCTGTTGCGGCGTCCAGTTCCCCAGTTTTTGCAGGGTAACGTTCGTGCCCGTATTCGTGAGAGCGACTTGCCAGAAGACGGTGTTGCCCGAAATGTCGATTACGTTGCCGCCTTTCGCCATGTACTGCATCACGGCGTTATACATGTTCGGCGACCAATACTCGGCGTGCGTGGAGATGATCAAGGTCTTGAACGCCTTGGGGTCAAGAATGCCCGGAATTGTATCCAGGTCGTAGTCCGTCAGCATGGAATAGGGATGGTTGTTTACTTCCAGCCAGTTCGCCGCGCGGAGCATGCCGGCAACCAGATGCTCCGTTCGCAAGTAAGGCCGGTCCGGACAAGGATCGATTTCGTCATGCGTTTCCGGCGTGGCGTATGGATTGGGCCGCCGAAAGGTGACCAGATATCGCGCGGCACCGTCGCAAGCCGCATAAATGGAGGACCCTCCCCAAGCCTGCCCCGGCCAAAAATTGTAAGCCGTCCAGGTGTTGGTTGATGCCAGGAAGGCGATGCTCTTTCGTGTTTTGAGGGCATCCTTCACAACAAAGGTGACGTGGAAGTAGTCGCCGGTGGCGACATCGGTGAGTTTTGCCGTGTAGATACCGGAAGTCCACACCGAAGCAGGCAGCGGAGTCTGGGAACAAGACGCGGTCCCTGTCGCCTTGGCGGTGGGCACCTTCAGCGAAAACGAAACGGGCCACCCAGCGCCGTTTACGTAAGCATTGTATTCGTCAAAACTGCGACTCTTTCCATTAGTGCAACTGAAGGGACCTGCGACACTTTGCCCGATGGCATCAGGTCCGTTCTGCTGTGCCCCGTAGCGAAAGAACTCCACTGTGTATTGTTTCCTCCCCGCTGGCACATGAATCGAGAAGCTGATTCTGCTCCCGGGAGAAACGGAAAGGACGTTCGAATATCCTTCGATGGTGTGGGTGTTGGTGATGGCCATCGCAGAGACGGCGGTAAGACAACTCAAGAGCGCTAGGGCGCCGAGTGTCGCAGCCAGAGAGAACCTGGTCCTCATAGGAAGCTCCTTTTCATTTGAACTGTTGATTTCAAGCTGAGGACCTGACCGCCCCTTCGTTGCTTCGGACAGGTCCCCACTGGCTTCTGGATGCACAGTGCGGTCGCAGGCGATCAATGGCAACGAAACTATTTCCGAAACGAAGATAACCACTCAAGTCGCTGTTACTAAAAGGTTTACAGATGTTTATGACCTCGCGTGTGCTACACTCCGATCAGAGGTTCTTGGGGAACCATTCGTGCGCCAGCCATCGTCCAATAGAAGAATCTTCCGATTTGGAGCCTATGAAGCGAACGTTGCCGAGAGGACTCTTACCAAGAATGGAATACGGATCAAACTGCAGGAGCAGCCTTTCCGGATTCTAACTCTCCTGCTGGAGAACCCCGGGCAGCTTGTGACCCGTGAAGAGATTCGGGGAGCCCTGTGGCCAGCCGATACCTTCGTAGAATTTGACGACGTCCTGAACACATCAGTGCGTAAGCTGCGCGCCGCCCTGAACGACTCAGCTGACAATCCAAGGTTCCTGGAAACAGTTCCCCGACGTGGCTATCGATTCGTGGCCCCTGTGGCCGCGGTGGATTTGGAATCCTGGTCCGGAGTTCCAGCAAGCGCCGTCAACTCCACCAGCGCAGGGACTGCCGGACCGGCTGAGGTGAGCCCTGGTCTCTCCTCCAGTTGGATTCGGTATGGGATCGCGGCTGCCGTTATTGTTTCTCTGGTCGGCGGCGCCGCATATATGTTCCGCGCCTCACGCCCGAACTCTGCGAAAGCCGGAGGTTTGAATCCTCCCACAATCAGCGCCCGGCGTTCCGTCGCAGTGATTGGCTTCCGAAACCTGCCGGGTCGGCCCGAAGAGGATTGGCTGGGGACAGCTCTTAAGGAAATGCTGAGTACTGAACTCGCGGCGGGAGGAAGTCTTCGGATTGTTCCGGAAGACGATGTCGTTCGCGCCATGCGCGATTTGCGGATTTCCGATGCAGATAGCTTTTCGCAGGCGACGCTGCAGAGCTTACGTGTGAACCCGGGCGCCGACATTGTGGTCGTGGGCTCCTACACGCCCGTCGAAGAGAAGGATCAAAAACGGATCCGGCTGGATGTCCGCATACAGGACACAGCTTCGGGAGAGACCATCGCCCGAGAGGCTTTCAGTGGAACGGAAGGAGGCTTGTTCGAGGTCGCCTCGCAGGCGGGCACGAAATTGCGCGGAGAAATGGGAGCGCAAGCTCTGACGTCAGAGGCAGCGAACCAGGTGCAAGCATCTCTTCCTTCCAAGGATGAGGCGATGCGCCTCTACGCGGAGGGCCGCGCCAAGCTGGCAATCCTTGACTATCTCGGGGCTCGCGACCTCCTGGTGAAAGCCGCCGCCGCCGAACCCGCAAACGCGGCGATTCACGGTGCGCTTGCCGATGCCTGGGCGCCGCTTGGCTACACGGCCACCGCGCAGGAAGAAGCAAAACACGCGCTCGATCTCTCGGCCTCGCTGTCCCGGGAAGAACAGCTCTTCATGGAAGGCCGCTATCGCGATCTTGTTCACGACTGGCCGAAAGCGACGGAAACCTACCGTGCGTTAACCCGGTTTTTCCCGGACAACCTGGACTACGGGTTGCGCTTGGCACGGGTGCTGGGTAAAGACGGGAAAAAACAAGAGAGCCTCCAGGCACTCGACGCGCTGCGCCGGTTGCCGAAGCCGATCTCGGACGATCCGCGCATCGATTTGCAGGAAGCTTGGACGTTCAGTTGGTCCGCCGAGTATCAAGGCGAAAAGACAGCAGCTACAAATGCCGCCGCCAAGGCGCAAAAGCGCGGCATGAGGATGGTACAGGCGGAGGCGAAACTTCTGCTGAGCCAGACAGCCACCCGGCAGGATGACCTCAAGGGGGCATTGGCGCTGGATGAAGAAGCCCAGGCAATCCTGGAAGAGGCTGGCGACAAATACGGCGTCGCACGGGCCCGCTATCGCATGGGCGATATTCTTTGGCACCAGGGAAAGATCGCCGAGTCCAATGCGATCCTGGAACAAGCTCTGCGCGACTTCCGTGCGACTGGAAACCAGGGATATATAGCTTCGACATTGAACGACATCGCCGTTGGACTGATGGACATGGGAAACCTCAGTCAGGCAAAACGTACTTACGAACAGGCGTTGGTTTCGGAACATCTGGTTCGTAATAAGCGTGGAATTGCTGATACGTTGACCAATCTCGGCACTCTGGCATGGCGTACAGGCGATCTCCCCGGAGCCCGGAAGTATTACGAGGAAGGCCTCGCTGTGTACAAGGAGATCGACGAGAAGGACGCCATTGCGTTCATGAAGATGAACGTCGGTGAAGTACTCATGGATCAAGGCGACCTAGCCCAGGCCACCAACCTCTTAAACGAATCGCTCGCCTACCAACGCCAGTCTGGTAGTGCGAGTGATATCGCCGAAGGGCTCCATAGTGTCGCCGAAGCGCTCAGCTATCGGGGCGATATCGCGGGTGCTCAAAAGGACTACGACGAGGCGCTCGCCATTCGGGCCAGCCAGGGAGAAGAATTCCACGTGGCACAAACGCGATTAGGTAAAGCGAATCTGTTGCTCGCGACGGGCAATCCCGCGGACTCCGAACCTCTGGCTCGATCCGCAGTGGAGCAGTTCAAGAAAGAGACACTGGTTGGCGATGAGGCCAGCGCGCGCGGTACGGTCGCGCAAGATCTTCTTCAATTGGGACGGTTGACAGAAGCAAAAAGCGAAATCGCGCAAGCCCTTCAACTTACGAGCAAGTATGAAAGTACCGCCCTTCGATTAAAAACGAACACCGTCGCAGCTCAAGTCCTTGCCGTCGAAGGACAGCCGGAAGCCGCAATCAAGAAGCTGCGTTTGACCATTCAAGATGCACGAAAACAGGGCTTTGTTATTCTGCGCCTGGAGGCAACCTTGGCGCTGGCTGAGATTGAGGCAAAGTCCGGGAACCAGACGGAAGCACGGAAACTGTCACAAGCGACGGAAAGCGAGGCGCGCAGCAAGGGGTTTGCGCTCATCGCACAAAAGGCGTCGGGCAACCACAGCTAGTCTGATTCTAATAGCACGGAAACTCCAGCCTTCAACCATTTCTGGATCAGGTTTTTCGAAGCTCAATAGCCCGGCCCACCAATACCTCCGTCTACGCTTCAAACGACACCTCGCGATGTCGCCTGCAAGACTCGAGACCAGGATGGATTCGCTGCTTCCTTTCCTGTAGGGCTCTTTCATCCCCGACAACATGCCGGTTTATCCTGGCGCTCTCCGGATTGCCGACAATCCGGGAGATGGGGAATTGGACAACGTGTGTAGACAAAAGTCGCCCACAGCGCTTTAGTGCGGTGCGATAAGCGCGGTCTTAACCTCTTTCGAATCTCCTGCTCCGCCCCACGAGATTAGGGCATCTGAACCAATGATCTGCATCCTTGGATGTCCCAGGTCGGCAATATCCGGATCACGGGCTAACCGGAAATTATCCCGGGCCAGAAGTCGGGATGTTTGAAACCAGCGCTGGCGCAAGGGTGACCCTCGCGACATGTCCTCGAACGCCGTTTATGGACAGTCTCCGATTTGCTGATCACAGACCCACTTCCCCCAACGCCGTTTCTAGATAACTTCCGTGTGGCCGACCCAACCCGGAAGGGAGGAGGAGGGGTTTCGTGGTCAAAGCGCCTTTAAGACGCAAGCAACTGAATTGCCCGGAAGGCATTCTGAGCTTCCGGATTGGCCATGAAGGTGTTCCAGACAAAGTTGCCGCGCTGGTTCTCGGCCATCAGCATGGTGATGCCGACGTCGATGCCAATAACGTCGGGATCGTACCAGCCGGTCAGCGGATTGAACGCATCTACGAATCCATAGCGTTGCCAAGCGCGGGGATACCGTGCTCGGATGTTCCGCAGCAACGCGAGGCAGTCCGCGGGTACAAACGGGATTGAGCCACCAGCGGCACAGGGCACAATACTCCCGTCGATCGGCCCCATTCGCGGCGGTCCACCCCACACCACGTATCCATTCACAGAATCGGATGCCGTGATGCCCCAGAGGTTCGATTGGTAATTCGGAAACTGGCTCTGCAGTGAAAGACAGAACAGCTTGTGTGCCTGGGTCGCCTTCACGGAGTTGTCGAAGTAGTTCGCGTATTTGTCGTGTTTGTTCCGGAAGTCGAACCAGGCATGCGAATACTGATGGATAAACAATGGAGCGTTCGGATTCGTGATGTACGTGAGTCCCTGATAGGCGAGCGTTGGCCGCGCAAATGCGTCCCAGGACGAGGCAGGGATCGGATGAGTCGTCGATCCTATGGCCAGCAGGTAGATCATCATCAGTTCGCTGTAAGTGCCCCATCGACTGGGCGTGAATCCATTCTCGGGAGTCCACCCCATTGAAATGGTGGCGCCGCCGTTGAGCATCCAGGGCCAGTTCACGCGGTTGTAGATTTGCGTAGCCTGGGACTGAATCTGCGCATCCTGGAAATACTGACGGCAGGTAAGTACGCCGCAGAGCAAGATCGAAGTGTCGATCGAAGACACCTCGCTGTTCCGGACCCGCGCGCCGGTGTTCATGTCGATGAAGTGATAGAAAAAGCCATTCTGATTCGTCATGCGATTCAGTAGGAAGTCGAGCGTGGCCGCTACTCGCGCTTTGAGCTGCGCTGGGTTTCCGCAGCCGCGCTTATGAGCGATGCACAAGGCAGTCAACCCAAATCCCGTCGCCGCGATGCTCGATACCGTGCGGCTGTCGTTGCCCGCCGCCAGTGCCCGATCTTTCACCTGCCCGGTCGTGGGACTGGCCTGTTCCCAGAAGAATTGGAAAATGGCGTTCTCGATCTGATCGAGAAATTCGTCGTCCGACACGGAAGGTGGTGGTGACGGCGGGGGCGAGCCTCCCCCGCACGAGACCAGCGAGAAGGCGAAATTCAGGGCGGGATAGGCGATTGCCGCTCGCGCCGAATATCCCAGGAGCGCTCTGCGGGTGAGCTGCCGAGCCCTCAGCGACAGTTTCATGAGCATCTCGAGCGCGGCCCGGCCTAACGACCGTTCTTCAATTCCAGCAGTACGAGTCCCTGCGCAGGAATTTCGATCGTGACCGATCCATTTTTCAGTTCGAACATCTGCGGCGCCGGAAGTTGAGCGGCGCTGCGAAGCTGTCCGATCTGCGCTTCGGTAGGATAACGCGGCGAACCCATGGTTCGATACGCGTTACTTACATCTCCGTTGGCCCGGTCCACTCGCGATACCTGCACACGGGATGCGCTTGCGCCACGAAAAACGAATGTTACGTTTCGCGGCCTACCCGGGCTGCTTGGCAATGCCATGTTCCAAGCGGCAACCGCCAGTGTGCCGTCCTTGCGGCGCGTCGCAAGGACAGACTCGGAGGTAAGCGCGAGGCGCTCGTCTCCGAGTCCGTGGAGCAGCCGAAACGCATTGTAGGACGGTTTCGGGATCCCCCTCTCAGCGAGCAGCCCGAAACCGCCATAGAACGGCTGCTTCACCACTCCCTGCTCCTCAAATACATCGGAGAATGTCCAGTACGACATCTCGTCCACCAGCCCGTCGCATTGCCGGATGGTGTCGGCCAACCATGGTCCCATGTATGCCGTGTCGGTCACCTCTGGTTCGTTCATATAGCTGGCGTTGAACTCACTCCAGATGAGCGGCAAGCCGGGCATCGCCGACGCTTTGATTTGATCGTGCACCTTCTTCACCGCACGGCACACCATCCGGTCGCGCGGGATCACTTCGTGGGTTCCGAAGACGTCCTCCGCTTTGTCGTTTCCGTACACGTGGGAAGATACGAAATCCACAGGAATTTTGTTTTCCGCGCAGTGCCGGATGAAGTCATCCGCCCATGCCGCCTGCGCCGTCGCCGGCCCGCCTACGCGCAACCGAGGACTCACCGCTTTCAGCGCACGCGCGGTATGGTCGTAGAGTACGAAGTAAGTCGGCTGCCTGGGATCGCCTCCCCAGAAATCAATGTTCGGTTCGTTCCAGACTTCGAAATACCACTTGGAGACTTCGTCAATTCCGTAGCGGCTGATGAGATGTTTGGCGAGTTCCGTGATGAGAGCGTCCCACTTGCCATAATTTTTTGG
>JAYTFO010000345.1:0-5585 GCA_043734305.1 Acidobacteriota bacterium
ACGAAGATTGAAGGCGATCCCGCGCATCCGGTGACGCGCGGATTTCTTTGCGCCAAAGTCACCAAGTATCTGGACCGCGTCTATTCTCCCGACCGCGTCCTCTACCCCATGCGCCGGAAAGCTGGCGTTCCCAAAGGCCCGTGTGGCGCGGGCGCCCGCGACGCTTTCGAACGCATTCCATGGGACGAGGCGCTCGACACAATTACGCGTAAGCTTCGGCGCGTCATTGCCGACTCCGGCCCCGAATGTATTCTTCCCTACTCGTACGGCGGCACACTCGGAGCCCTCAACGGCGCCTCCATGGACCGCCGATTCTTTCATCGCCTGGGCGCTTCGCAACTCGATCGCACGATTTGTTCCAGCGCCGGCGAGGAAGGATTGAAGTCCGTGATTGGCGTGAAGCTCGGGACCGAACCGGAGCAGTTCGCGCATGCGCGCACCATCATCGCGTGGGGATCGAACATTCACGGCAACAACGTGCACCTGTGGCCCTTCATCGAAGAAGCTCGACACAAGGGCGCGAAGCTGGTCGTCATCGATCCCTACAAGACGCGCACCGCGAAATTTGCGGATTGGTATTTGCCCATCAACCCCGGCACCGACGCCGCGCTTGCCCTGGGCATGATGAACGTCATCATCAATGAAAACCTCTACGACGCCGACTATGTATCCCGATACACGCTTGGGTTCGACGAACTGAAAGCGCGCGTGCAGGAATATCCGCTCGACAAAGTAGCGCATTGGACGGGGATCGCCGCTTCCGATATTCGGAAACTCGCGACCGAATATGCGACGCATCGTCCGTCGGTGATCCGCGTCAATTACGGCATTCAGCGCTCCGAGTATGGAGGCATGGCGATGCGGGCGGTGGCGATGCTGCCGTGCCTGATCGGATCGTGGAAGGAAGTCGGCGGCGGATTGCAACTCTCCACCAGCGACGCTTTCGAACTGAACAAGGCGGCGCTCGAAATGCCGGAGCTAATGCAGAAGGCATTGGGACGCCCGGCGCGGGTCGTCAACATGGTGCAACTCGGCTCGGCGTTGAATTCGCTGGACGTTCCACCCATCCATGCGCTCTTCGTTTATAATTCCAACCCCGCAGCCGTCTGTCCCGACCAGAACGAAGTCATACGCGGACTGAAGCGTGCCGACCTGTTCACGGTGGTACACGAGCAATTCTTCACCGACACCGCGGACTACGCGGATATCGTGTTGCCCGCAACTACTTTTTTTGAGCACAAAGATCTGCAAGGCGCTTACGGGCACTACTATCTCCAGGTCTCGACCCGGGCGATTGCGCCGCTTGGAGAGTGCCGCTCCAACGTCGAACTGTTCCGCTCGCTCGCCGAGCGCATGGAATTTGATGAAGAGTGCTTCCGCGAGAGCGACGACTCAATGATTGATCGCGCCCTCGACTCGCCGAACCCGTGGCTGAAGGGAATCACCCGCAATCGTCTGGAGAGCGAAGACCACGTCCGGCTGAACTTCTCCGGCAATGGACGCGGCGCTTCCGCGGAAGATCGCCCGTTCCTTCCCTTTGCAGAAGGCAATTTTCATACGGCGTCCCGCAAAGCCGAGTTCTACAGCGAAGCGATGAAGAGTCAGGGACTCGATCCCGTGGTAGCGTTCACGCCGCCAAAAGAATCGCGTCACGGCGCGCAGGCGACAACCTTTCCTCTGGAATTGTTGGCCCGCAAGCCAGACAACCATCTGAATACGACGTTTGCAAATCTGCCCGGTGTCCGCAAACTGGAGCCCCTGCTTGGGATGATCGAGATGCACGCCACCGACGCGGAGCCTCGGGGCATCCACGACGGCGACCGCGTTCGCGCCTTTAACCAGCGCGGAGAAATTGCCTTAACCGCCCGCGTCAACGGATCGGTGCCGCCCGGAGTGGTCGCCGCCCGACTCGATTGGGCTCGCTTTGGCTCCGGCAAACGCAACATTAACGTCCTCACTTCAGAAAAACTTACGGACATGGGCAACGCGGCGACGTTCTATTCCGTCTGTATTGAGGTGGAGCTTTTTCGGGCTTGAAACGGTGGGAGATACCCTCTTGCTTGGACGCCCCGCCGGACTCTACCGTATAATTACCGTTTTCCTAACTCCAGATTTTTTCGAGGTAGTTGCGATTCATCGCCGTCATCAGGAAATCCCTTGCGCCCATGGCCTGCGTCGTCGCGCGAGCGCGCACAGCCGCATCAGTACGCTGCCATCCTCTTTTGCCTCAAGGGATTGGAGAAACTGCTGCGCCCCGCGACAACTGCTGTGGATATTAACTTTGCTGCTTCTCTCCCTGCCCGCCCTTGCCCAGCAGGACTTGGTCGTCGGAGTGAGCGTGCACGGCAACCGCCGGATCCCCGGCGAGACTGTCAAAGCCCGCATCTTCACGCACATCGGCGATGTCTATGACCCGGCCGCCATTCAGCGCGACTTCAACTCGCTGTGGAATACCGGCTACTTCGAGGACATCCGTTTCGAACGGGAGCAGACTCCCAAAGGCTGGACTCTCCATATCTACGTAAAGGAACGCCCAACCATCCGCGAGATCAGCTACACGGGCTTGAGTTCGGTGTCGACCAGCGATGTTCTCGACCGCTTTAAGGAGCGCAAGGTCGGCCTTTCGGTGGAGAGCCAGTACGATCCCACCAAGATCAAGAAAGCCGAAGTAACTTTGAAGGGATTGCTGGCTGAGCACGGACGTCAGTTTGCGACCATCCGGAGCGAGGTTCGTCCGATCCCACCCGCCGCAGTGGGCCTGACCTTCGTTATCAAGGAAGGCCCCAAGGTCAAAGTTGGAAAGATACGGTTCGTGGGCAACAAACATATCAACAGCCGCACGCTGCTCGCGTCCATGAAGAACCTGAAGCCGATCGGCGTTCCCAAATCGATCTTCCTGGAGAACCTGTTCGCCAAGACGTATGACGCCACCAAGCTCAGCGAAGACACGGAGCGCGTCCGCTCCGAATTCCAGAACCGAGGCTACTTCAAAGTGCTGGTGGACGATCCCAAGACCGACATCCACGACACCGGTCATACTGGGTTTCACATCCCACCCTTCCAGAAGGGCGCCGGCAAAGCCGTGGACATCACCATGGTGATCGATGAAGGCTCGCGCTACACCCTGGACAGCATTACGTTCAAGAACAACAAGGCGATTACCAACGTCGCCGCTTTGCGCAGCCTGTTCCCGATGAAGGATGGCGACATCTTCTCCCGCGAGAAGGTCGCCAAGGGCCTCCAGACTCTCACCAAGGCGTACGGCGAGCAGGGCTACATCAACTTCACTCCGGTCCCCAGCACCACCTTTGACGACGACAAGAAGACTGTGAAGCTTGAGATCGACGTCGACGAAGGCAAGCTGTTTTCTGTCCGGCGCATCGAATTCCAGGGCAACACCACCACCCGCGACAAAGTGATTCGGCGGGAAATTGCCCTCGAGGAAGGACAGGCCTACAACTCGCGCCTGTGGGAACTCAGCCTGCTTCGTCTGAACCAGCTCGGTTATTTTGACCCGCTGAAGCCGGACGATCCCAACACCACCGACCGCAAGCTCGATGAAAAAGCCGGGACCGTCGACCTGACGCTCAAGGTCAAGGAAAAAGGCAAGAACAGCATCGGACTCCAGGGCGGCGTCAGCGGCCTGGCCGGAGCTTTCATCGGCATCACCTATGCCACCAACAACTTTCTGGGGCTGGGCGAAACCTTGTCCGTGCAGGCCAGCCTGGGCAACCACCAGCGCGATTTGATGTTCGGATTTACCCAGCCCTACCTGTTCGACCGCCCCATTCAAGCGGGATTCACCGTCTACACCCGCAAATCCGACTACAATCAGGCGCGGCAATACGCGCTCGCCACGGGCCAGAATTTGAACCTGCCTTCGCAGGTGGCGAATAACCTCCAGAACTACACGCAGTCGAGCACCGGGGTCAGCTTCTCGGTCAGTTACCCGCTGCGGCGTTCGTTCAAACGTCTGGGCTTGAGCTACTCTCTGGATCGCTCTTCGTTGATCGCGGTCAGCGACGCCTCGAAGGTACTGTTCAACAACATCAATTTCCGCGGCCTCAGTGGGACGCAGGCGCTCAGTGGTATTGTGAGCAGCAAGATCGTCCCCAGCTTCACCATGAACACTCTCGATGCCGCGTACCAGCCCCACCACGGCAAGAGCATCTTCATCGGAGGCGAGTTCGCGGGACTGGGCGGGGACGTCTACATCTTCCGCCCGATCATCCAATACAAACAATTTTTCCCCGTGAACAAGCGCCGCAATGCGATCGGCTACAACCTGCAAGCTTCGTATATCACGGGATACAACAACGTGGTCGCGCCGCCTTACGAGCGCTTCTATCTCGGCGGCGACAACGATTTGCGCGGCTTTGACATTCGTACCGTCTCGCCCCTCGCCTTCCTGCCCAGTGCCGTGACCGTATCGCTCAGGAATCCAGACAACTCATTCGTGCCCAAGGATCCGCGCATTCCAGTGGGTGCGGATGGCGCCGGACGTTGTGCTCCAGTCGCCAACTGCTGGAATATTCCCGTCCCCGCTCAACAGTTGGTCCCGCCGGGCGGCGACCTGAGCCTGACCGGAAATCTGGAATACCGCATCGCCATCGCGGGCCCGGTCGTGCTGGCTCCCTTCGTGGACCTCGGCCTCAACCCGATCGTTCGCCCCTCGCAATTGAGGATCAATAGCGGCCAGTTCAACGACCTCCAGAACACGCTTTTTGGCTGCCCGGAAATCGACCCAGCCCTGCAATGTGTGGGTGGACAGAAGATTGGATTTTCGCGGTACCTCCGGCCCGTTCCTGGCACCAACTGGGTTCCACGCATGTCCACCGGCATCGAACTGCAAGTGATGCTTCCGGTGATTAACGCCCCGTTCCGAATTTATTGGGCGTACAACCCGCTTCGCCTCAACAGCACTACGAAGCCCCCAGTGCCGATCACCCGCGATATGTTCCCGTGCCCCGTCGCCGGGGATCCCAGTTGTGTAAACAAAGGCGCCGGCGACTACACCTACCAGAACACGATCGACACATTAGGTCCGACTTACAATCTGCACGAACCGCGCAAAACCTTCCGCTTCTCGGTGTCGACGACGTTCTAAGGCAGCACTTGGCACTTAGCAGTTAGCACTTAGCCAAGGCATATGGACGGAGGAATTTCTTCGCGACCTTTGCGGTTAAAAGCTCTTCTGCCAGGGTAGCGGCGGAACGTGCAGAACCAGCAGAGAATCAGCGATCGGTTGAAGGGATGTGAGGCCTTTGCTTAGCGAGGCCAGATCACGATGGCAACCAGGTAGATTGCCTGCGCGGCGGCCATGCCAATCCAGACGAACCTCCGAATGCGTGACCTTCGCAAATCGCGAAGCAGGTCCGCTTCGGTGGGATTGGTGGAACGCACCGGCTGCAGTTCCGGGGCTGCTCCCGCATTCATCGCCGGTAGGGTTACAACCGGAGCGGGAGCGTTCGGCTTGTCAGGATAAAACACCTTCGGCGTGCTGATCACTTCCGACCACGCAGGCAGCGCTATCCAGGTTTCCGGGATGATGTTGGCAATCGGCTTGGAAGTCAGTTCGAGCGCGG
>JAYTFO010000346.1:0-17814 GCA_043734305.1 Acidobacteriota bacterium
TTCGATCCGAAAGTTTATGAAAGCGCGAAGACTCGTATTGCCGCGTCCGGGCTGGCAGAGTGGATTGAGTTGCGCAACGAGTCCAGCCTCGATATGAAAATCGAAGGCACCATCGATCTTTTCTTCAGCGATAGCGATATGCCGATCCGCGAGCAGGAAATCCGGCGGTTCCTGCCCCAGATCAATCCGTATGGAATGATTTTGATGCACGACGCCAGCTCTCATTTGAACGTCGTCCGCGAGGCAGCGCTGAAACTGGAGCGCGAGGGACTGATCTCGGTAGTGCTGCTGCGAACGCCGCGTGGGTTGGTGGTGGCGCAGAAACGCGAAGGGCGAAAGTAGTCCGAGTTTTTCCTGAACCAAGAACACCGCGATCCCTTCCCTTGCGCGGCAACCCATTCGGCGGTACGATTCGCGCTGAAAATCTCTCACCTGTCCCGGAGTCTGCTATGCGTCGTGCCGCCGTTGTTGTTTTGTGGCTCTCGCTTTCTTCGTTCGCCCAACTCGACAAGATCGTGATCCCTGCCGGGACGCCGGAGGATCTCGCGCTGACCGCCATCTCAAACGAGCAGGATGCACAGAAGAAGATCGCGATGTATGAGGACTTCGTACAAAAATTTTCGGGGAATCCGGCGGCGGTGGCGTATGGCAACTGGCAACTAGCACAGTCGTACCAGACGGACGGCAATCTGGAAAAGGCGCTCAGCTACGGCGACAAGGCGCTCGCAAGCGCGCCCAACAATCTGGACATTCTGGTTTCGCAGACCAATATCGCGCAGCAGATGAAGTCCAACGCCAAGATGATCGACTACGCGCTGCGCGGAGGAAAGGCATACAACTCGGCCGCGCAGGCAGCGAAGCCCGAGGGTCTAACCGACGAACAATTTGCCACGCGCATCGCAGAGGCGAAGGAGAGTAATAAGAGTTCCTACGAGTTTCTGGAAACGACGGCCTTCAACGCCATTGCCGACGAGAAGGATGCGAAGACGCGCATGAGTTACATCGAGCGCTTCTCGACGACGTTTCCTGGTTCACGATTTGAGGAACCGGTGACGCAGTATGCCATGTACACCCTGGGCCAGTTAAACGACTCGGCGCGGTTGTTCGCGTATGGAGAGAAGGCGCTGGCGGCGAATCCCAACAGCATGCCGACCATGCTGCTTCTGGCCAATGCCTATGTTGAGGACACGCATCCGGCAGGTTGGGCGAAAGCGATTACGTATTCGCAGAAAGTAATTGTATTGGCCAAGGCGGACGCTCCCGACGCCGACAAATCGCGGAGGCTCTCCGGAGGCGCCGCCCATTCAAGCCTGGGGTGGGCGTATATGCGGCAGGACAAAACGCCCGCCGCGATTGTGGAACTCAAGACTGCCGTCACGCTGCTCAAAGGCCAGGACGACACCGCGTATGCCACTGCGCTCTATCGTTTGGGATACGCCTACGGCAAAGCAAACAGAGTCGCCGAGGCGCGGGCGGCGTTGGAAGAAGCAATCAAGATTCCCGGGCCGTTGCAGGCGCCGTCTCGCGATCTGCTGGAAAAAGTGAATGGGCTGCGGACGACGAAGACGAAGTAGGGAGTGCGAACGGCGTCCCTTCGATTCTGCGGAGTACAGCACCTGCCCATGATCGAACTCAGAGTCCCCTTTGCCTGTGGCGGAGAGACGCCGCCACGACAGCCGGCAAGATGCCGGCGCTACTTAGTGCTTCACCAGGTCGGCTGACAATAAATAGGCTTTCTGTGCGAGGGTGCGGGCGCGCTGGGTGTCGTTTTCTTTCAGCGCAGATCGAGCTCCATCGATGTATTGGCGGATCTGAACGACCGTATCCTGCTGCTTCGGATGCAGAAAACGCGCGGCTAACTGTTGGAGTGAGGTTTCGGCTGCGTCCAGCAACTGCTCCGCGCTCTCACGCTGTCGACTGGCTTCTTCCGGAGAAATCCCGGGCAGCATCTGGGCGACGGGTGCGCTGGTCCCGCCCTGGTGGATGACGACTTTGCGCGGCTCGTTTTCTGCGGGCGGCGTGACCGGCTTCTTCGATCGAGTGCCGGATTTGTGCGCGGAGCTTTTCGGACGGCTGGCCGGCGGTTTTTGCGGAAGGGGCTCGTCCGTTTTTGCGACGGACGGCGGTGCTTCCGGTTTGCTCTCGGGCGGTTGCTGACCAGCAGCATTTTCTGGGGCCGGGCTGGTTGCGGGTTCTTGAGGATTTTCGTTCGCTGCCGTAGCCTGGACTTTGTCGCTGCGAGAGACGCGGCAAGCCGCGTCTCTACCGATCATTCCTCCGGAGGAAATCGGGAATAACAGTAGGGCTGCGAGGATGGCTGCTGAGTACATGATTTAAGAGTTAGACGCCACTACGCTACGCAGCTACTAATCCCCCTGCGCCGATGGAGCCGATACTTCTTTCGGAGCTTCGTGCTTCTCGTTGACGGCCGGCAGCCGCAGGCGGAAGGTTGTCCCGACACCTACCTTGGATTCGAAATCCACTTTGCCGTGATGCCATTCCACATACTGGGAGGCCTGTGCCAACCCGATTCCGCTCCCGCCGTTTTCTTTTTTTGTTGTGAAGTAGAGTTGGAAAACTTTCTCCTGCAACTCGGGAGGAATTCCGCGGCCCTGATCGCGTACTTCGGCGACGATCATATCGCCTTCGCGACGGGCAGCGAGGGTGAGGGTTCCGCCCTGTTCCATGGCCTGGAGTCCGTTCAACACCAGGTTGAGAACGGCCTGTTTCATCAAGTCGGAATCCACTCGCACGGTGAGTGGGTCCGGCGAGAATTCGCGAACCAGGCGCACGCGCTGACGTTCGGCATCGGGCGTGGCAAGAATGGAAACGCCCTCCAGGATTTTTCGCATGTCCACGTCCTGCTCGTGGAGGTCGCGGGGCCGGGTGAAATCGACCAGCGTCTGCACGACTCGGTCGAGGCGGTGGACTTCGTCGCCGATCACCGCCATGTGGCGGCGGGTTTCGGGGTCTGTGCTCTGCATTTTGTCCTGCAGAAGTTGCAGGTGCAGCACGATGGCGTTCATGGGATTCTTGACTTCATGGGCCACTTCCTTGGTGTGGCGACCGCTGATGGAAAGGTGGCGGGAGATTTCGATTTCGTCTTCGATCCGATGGACGGACTCAAGGTCTCGCATGATGAGCAGCGCCCCGATGGATGTTTCTTTTTGCTGGATGAAATCGAGCGAGACCTGCACTCGGCGTTTGTCGGCCGCGTCAAATTCGTATTGCACCAGATTCCGTCGCGCCATGAAAGCGGGCAGGACGACCGCGCCCAGATGCGAGCCATCGGAAAAAATTTCCTCGGCGCTGCGTCCCAGAATTTCGTGGTGGGGACGACCCAGGAATTGCTCCGCCGACGCGCTCACCAGCACTACTCTCGAGTCGGGCGTAAAGAGCATGAGGCCGTCCTGAAGATTGGCCATTACTTGCTCGACGTTGTCTTTCAACGCCGAAAAAATTTGGTTGGTATCGCGAATCTGGCGGCCGAGGTGGGCGATCTTCAAGGAGACTAGTCCAACTTCGTCGGCGGGCGAATCTTCGTCGGGGAGCATGTCGGTTCCGCCAGCGCTGGCGCTATCCAGATTCGCGGCAATCTGCTTGAGCGGACCGAGCGCAAGATTTGAGATCACCGCGGAAAGCACCAACGAACAAAAAATGGCCACCACACAAAAAAACGCCGCCTGTTGCAGCTTGGGCGTGAGTTCATTGCGCAGGAATACGGTTGCGACGCCGACGCGCACGCTGCCGAAGGGCTGTCCGCCCAACTGCAACGGGATGCTGACGTCATAAACACTGCCTGCGTTGTAGAGCAAGCGCAACTGGCGGCGAAAGCCGGCGTCGCGCAAGACGATCAAATCGGAGCGTGGGGGAATCGGCTTGCCGTTGAGCGCAGGGTTGGTGTCGAGGATGGCAATGCCGGTGGGGTCGACGATGGCGGCGTCGTAGATGATCTGGGAATTACCGACCACCGACTCGAGCATGTCGTTGAGGTTGCTATCGGTCTGAAGATATTCGGAGACGGCGGCCCGCAAGGCCTTGGGGTTCGAGGTATCGACGCGCGTGCTGGTGAGGTCGGGCACAGCCTTGGAGGCCGTGTACTCCAACTGCCGGGTAAGCATGGACGCAGTCTCGTCAGCCCACAACAAGCGCTGCCGGAGCAGTTGCGAGAGATAGACCCAGGAGAACCCGAACACCAGCGCGGTGATGAGCGTGGTGATGGCGAACACGATGATGGCTTTGCGGCTCATGGTGGTTCGTCGTTGGTCGCGGGTCGGCGGTCGTTATTCGTTCGTCGTTCGCAGTTTTCTGTTCGCTTTGCTTGCGCCGCATTCAGAGAGCAACAAAGTTATAGGGAACGACGAACAGCGAACGACCGCCGACCAACTATTCCTCCGCGGCCAACACAGCGTCCGTTGCGCGGCCGTATTCTTTGAGTTTATTGTGCAGCGTCTTCAGGCTGATGCCGAGAATCTCAGCGGCGCGCGTTTTGTTGTTGGTGGTCGCCTGCAAGGTTTTGAGGATGAGTTGTTTTTCCGCCTCTTCCACCGTCGTACCCACGCCCAGGTGAACGGCGTCGGGATCATGCACCGCAGGGCGAACGCTCTGTCCGAATCCGGGCGGCAGGTGTTTGGTCTCCACCAGACCGCCTTGGCAAACGATGACGGCGCGCTCCAGTGCATTCCGCAATTCCCGAACATTCCCCGGCCAGGAGTAACTCTGGAACAGGTTCAGGACCGCTTCGCTTACGTCCGCAACTTTGCGGTCGTGCTTCTTGCTCATCTCAGCGAGCAGAGACTTGACCAGTTCGCGAATGTCCTCTTTGTGCTCGCGGAGCGAGGGCATATTAATATTGAAAACGTTCAGGCGGTAATAAAGGTCCTGGCGCAGTTGTCCGTTGGCGACGGCGTCGTCGGGAATCTTGTTGGTGGCTGCCAGGACGCGAACGTCGACCGCAGTCTCGGCTTTGCTGCCCAGGCGGCGCACTTTGTGGTCTTCGAGGACGCGCAGAAGTTTGGCTTGGGTGCCGACGGGCATCTCGCCGATTTCATCGAGCAGCAGGGTTCCACCTTCGGCGAGTTCGAAGCAGCCGGTGCGGCGCTCGAGCGCGCCCGTGAACGCGCCCTTCTCGTGCCCAAAAATCTCGCTTTCGATGAGAGTCTCGGGAATGGCGGCGCAATTGATGGGGACGAACGGCCGGGTGCGGCGCGGACTCAAGTCGTGAATGGTGCGCGCGACCAATTCCTTACCAGTGCCGCTGGCGCCGGTAATCAGGACGGAAGCGGTGCTGGGCGCGACCATCTCGATGAGATGAAAAATTTCCAGCATCTTCGGCGAAGAACCGACCAATCGGCCAAGCGCTCCTTTATCTCGTAATGACCGGCGCAGAGTTTCGTTCTCCGTGCGAGTGTGGAGAATCTCGCCGATGTTGCCGAGGATCGAGCGCAAGCGACGGAAGTCGATCGGTTTTTCGATGTAGTCCTGAACGCCGAGGCGGCCTGCGTGAAAGGCGGTGTCGGTGGTCTTTTGTGCGGTGACCATCACCACGGCGATGGACTGGGAAAGGTCGGCAAGCTTCTCGACCAGTTGCATCCCGTCCATGCGCGGCATTTTAATGTCGGTGATAACAATGGAGGGAGAGAAGGCGGCCACTTTTTCCAAAGCTTCGACGCCGTCAGCGGCTGTCTCGGTGCGGTAGCCCCAGCTGGAGACCAGTTCGGCCAGGCCGGTACGCTCGTTGGCCTCGTCCTCGACAATCAATATGCGTTCCTGAGTCATAGGTGCGAAACCTTATTATTGGGCCTGCGAGGCTGCCCCGCAACCCTGAGGAGGGCGAAATCGTCTGGCAGACCGGGTGAAATCGATCTTTGTCTAGTTACAAGGTCTAGTTTTAAGCTCGAATTTCAAGTTGGGGGAGAATACGAAATCGGATGTATATCAATTTGAGATGCGTGTCCTCCCAAATAGTGGAGATCTGGTTTCGAGCGCGACGACGGGGGGAGGGGTGAATCTATGCGATCGACAATTCTTTTTTCTTTGTCCAGAAGCGCGCAAGTGCTGTAGAATTCATGGTTCCCAAGGGCAGGCACTTCTGTGTGCAGTCTCGGGCATGGTTAGTCTGTTTATTCCAGTTTTTTTGTTAGCTGCTTAAGTGGTGGATTTTGATTCGGAGGAATCTATGTCACTCTGTTCCCAGTTCTGTCGAAGAAGCGCGTGTGTCGCGCTGGTACTAGCGGTTGTCGTGGTGTTGTTCCCGTCGTTTATGAGCGCGCAAGATGAGGCGCCGCCGAAAGTGGATTTGTTTGTTGGATATCAGTGGCTCAGTCCCGGCGGCACAGTGCCGATCGGATCCCACCCGCCGTTTCAGTCTCCCCCGCCCCCCGTGGCAACGAAGTTGCCCGGCATGCCGGTCGGCTATGGCATAACCGGAACCTACAACTTCACCAAGTGGTGGGGTCTGTCCGTCGACGTGGGCGGCAACTTTCACAGCCTGGCCAGCGAAAGCACAATCTCGGTCGGACCTCGCCTGATGTGGCGCGGCGACAACATCAATGTATTCGCGCATACCATGCTGGGCTTGAACCGTCTGAGCCCCAAAGACGTGCCGTCGAGCAATGGCATCGGAGCAATTTTGGGCGGCGGCATCGACCTTCATATCTGGAAGGCGATGAGCTTCCGTCTGATCGAAGCGGACTACGTCCTCGGTCGGCATAATTTTTCGGACGTTGCTCCCGTGACCAACTCCGATCTTCGTCATCCTGTGCTGAACGGCGCGCGGTTGCGCACCGGCCTAGTATTTAACTTTGGCGGCGCGCCGGAATTGCCGGTGACAGCGGCCTGCTCGGTCGACCACAGCGAAGTAATGGTGGGAGAGCCGGTACACGCAACTGTGGCCGTGACCAATTTCAACCCGAAACACGCGCTGACCTATAGCTGGTCGGGGACGGGCGGGAAAGTCGACGGCAAGGATACGGGCGCCGCCATCGATACCAACGGCGTTGCGGGCGGCACCTACGCAGTGACTGCGCACGTGACCGATCCCAAGGCCAAGAAAAATAATACGGCGAGTTGCACGTCGAACTACACCGTGAAAGAACCACCCAAGAACCCGCCGCAGATTTCCTGCTCGGCGAATCCGACGAGCGTACTGACCGGCTCGCCCTCGACCATCAATTGCACCTGCACCAGCCCGGACAATGTTCCGGTAACGGTGGGCGGATGGACGTCGAGTGGCGGCAGCATTTCCGGCAGCGGCAATTCGGCGACGCTGAATACAACAGGGGCTCCGGCCGGTACGGTCACCGTGAATGCGACTTGTACCGATTCGCGCGGCTTGACGACTTCGGCTTCGAGTTCGGTGACAGTGGAGAATCCGCCACCGCCACCGCCGCAGGCCAGCAAGTTGAACGAATGCCAATACCCCAACAAGATGAAACCCTGGCGTGTGGACAACACCTGCAAGGCTATGCTGGACGATGCTGCCCTGAAACTGCAGCAGGATCCGGAATCCAAGCTGGTGGTGGTGGGCAACGCCGATCCAGCCGAGAAACGTAAGAACCTGGCCGCGGAACGCGCGGTCGATGTGAAGGCTTACATCTCGGGCGGTGAAGCGAAGCAGAACATTGACCCCAGCCGCATCGAGACGCGCACTGGCAACGAGGGCACCATGACCTCGCAGCAGTGGATCGTCCCGTCCGGCGCCAGCTTCCCCGGAGCCGGCAGCACGGCCACGGTGAACGAGTCAGCAATCAAGGCGATTCCGGACCATCCGAAGCCAGCGGCTAAGAAAGCGCCGGCCAAGAAGAAAGCGGAATAGCTTTTAACAAATAGTAGTAAGGGCACCGAAGGGCCGGTGGGTACAACCCACTGGCCTTTTTTCGCCTCTGTTCTTCGGTAACCTTGCCACACGCATGGTAGCCTGTCAGTCTCTGGAACGGGCGAATACTGTTCGCAGGGGTCAAGAGACGTTTATGAACTGGAACTTTGTCCGTAAAAGTTTGGTTGTTTTGGCTTTCAGCCTGGTAAGTACGGCGCTGCTAGCCTCCGGATCCTGGCAGGCACTGGGGCCGGACGGCGGCGATGCGCGCAGCCTGGCTTATGATTCTCACAATCCGGATCACATGCTGCTGGGCACAAGCACCGGTGAGCTCTTTGTCACCGACGATGCCGGACACAACTGGTCGCGCCTTGCCCACCTGGGCGGCGATGACTTTGTGCTCGACCACATCGCGATCGATCCCAACAATTCCAAGCACATCTATGTGTCGTCCTGGAGCGCATCGGGCCAGCAGTTTGGCGACATTTTCCGCACCCGCGACGGCGGCAAGAACTGGGAAGCGCTGCCCGCGATGCACGGCAAATCCATCCGCGCCATGGTGATCTTCCCGGCGAATTCCAAGGTGCTGGTGGCGGGCGCGCTCGATGGCGTATTCCGCAGCAACAACGGCGGCGATAGCTGGGAACGCATGTCTCCCGCGAACCATGCCGACATCAAAAATATCGAATCGATTGCCATCGATCCCAAGGATCCCAACACCGTCTATGCCGGTACCTGGCATCTGGCGTGGAAGACTTCGGACGGCGGCGCCAACTGGCAGCAGATCAAGAAGGGCATGATTGACGATTCCGACGTATTCTCGGTGATCGTGGACCATTCCAATCCTTCGGTGATTTTCGCCAGCGCCTGCTCGGGTATCTACAAGAGCGAAACCGGCGGCGGCCTGTTTACGAAGATTCAGGGCATCCCGTTTTCGGCGCGCCGCACACGCGTGCTGAGGCAGGATCCAACCAACGAAAACATTGTTTACGCAGGCACGACCGAGGGTCTGTGGAAGTCCACCGATCTCGGCAAGACCTGGAAGCGCGTCACCAATCCGGAAATCGTGGTCAACGACGTCTCGGTTGATCCGCGTGATTCCAATCACGTGCTTCTGGCTACGGACCGGAGCGGCGTAATGGCCACCACCGACGGTACCCAAAGCTGGTCCAGTTCCAACCACGGCTACGCGCATCGTTACGTCTCGGCGCTTCTGGCCGACGCAAAAGAAGCGGACACATTCTACGTAGGCGTAGTGAATGACCGCGAATACGGCGGCGTGTTCTATACCCGCGACGCCGGAAAGACCTGGCTCCAACGCAGCGCGGGCCTGGGCGGACGCGATGTCTTCTCGCTGAAGCAGGCCCCGAACGGCTCGCTCGTGGCGGGAACTAACCGCGGAATGTTCTCGCTCGACCGCAACGCCACCGAATGGCATTCGATTAACGCAATCGTAACCGAGCAGACCGTCAAGACCGCTAAGAAAGGGTCGAAGAAGGCTGCCACCACCATCGTGAAGAAGGCGGGCGACCTCGACGCTCGCGTGAATGACCTGGAACTGGGTTCGCAGCGCTGGCTGGCTGCGACCTCGCAGGGCATCTACAGCAGCGCGGATCAGGGCAAAACCTGGAAGGGCGGACCAGTGCTGGGACAGAAAGACTTCGTCTCCGTGCGGGAGCAACGCTCTTTCCTGGTAGCCGCAACTCGATCCGGGGCGATGGTCTCCAATGACTCCGGCACATCCTGGAAACAGGCTGGGCTGCCTTCGTATCTGGTCGGCATTCGCGGCAGCGCGATCGCCGCGGACAGCACCATCCTCATTGCCGCGCGAGAAGGTATCTTCCGCAGTTCGGACGGCGGCGCCATCTGGGAACATGTTGTGGATGGCCTGCCCAGCAAGGACATCACCTCGGTCAGCTTCGACGCAGCTCACAAGCGCTTGCTTGCGACCAGCGATTCGACCGGCGTGATCTTCGTCAGCCACGATAGCGGTCACACCTGGAAACGCGGTCCGGACACCGGATTCCCGCTCCGCCGGGTAAGCGTAGTCGGTGGGCGTTTCGTAGCTGCCACTCCGTTTGACGGCGTCGTGCTTCAGCCAGAAAACGGCGACATCAGCGCCGCAGCCGACGCTGGGTCGAACTAGTAGCCTCGCAATCAGCATTTAGCAATCAGGGGGAGCTTAGACGCTCCCCCTTTTCTTTGGAAGGAGCGAGAAAAGTGAGATCGAATGACTGATGGATAGTATCATACTAATTGCTTTATATATAATATTATTTTCTTTTTTGTAATAAATAAACTATATTTACTACATGCTGTTCAAAGCGGCAGAGCTTACGCCAGCTGAAAATGACGTGATTGCGAGAATCGAGGACGCCAGGCGAGCTCTTCGGTACAATCTGGCGACACCTCGCCGATGGAAGGGGCTACTCCGGCGTAACACTCTCGCCCGTGCGGTGCGAGGATCAAACAGCATTGAGGGTTACAACGTCACGGCCGAAGATGCAATTGCCGCAATCGAGGGCGAGGAACCGCTGGACGCAGATCGCGAAGCCTGGCTGGCCGTGACTGGCTATCGCACCGCGATGACCTTCGTGCTTCAGCTGACCAAAGACCCGAACTTCGTCTACAACGAAGGATTCATTCGGAGCCTGCACTTCATGATGGTGCAGCACGATCTTCCCAAGAATCCCGGCAACTGGAGACCAGGCACGGTCTATGTACGGGATCAAACCAGAAACGAAATCGTGTATGAAGGCCCAGCCGTCGAGAAGGTGCCGAGCCTAATGAACGAGTTAGTCGAATATCTCAACGACAACAATGATGGCCCGCACGCTCTTGTCAAAGGAGCGATGGCACATCTGAATTTGGTAATGATCCACCCCTTTTCGGATGGAAATGGGCGCATGGCCCGAGGCTTGCAAACACTGGTTCTCGGTCGCGAAGGAATCCTCGAACCGGAATTTTCTTCCATCGAGGAATATCTCGGACGCAATACGCAGGATTACTACAACGCCCTGGCCCAAACGGGTGAGGGATCATGGCGTCCGGGGAATAGCACCAGAGCGTGGATTCAGTTCAATTTGACAGCGCACTTTCGACAGGCAACAACTCTGGTCATGAGAACGCGAGTCATGGACATGCTATGGCAGGAACTGGAACTTGTTCTTTCCCGCCATGGGCTTCCGGAGCGTTTGATTTACGCAGTCGCCGATGGCGCGATCGGTTATCGGGTCCGGAATTCCAGCTATCGCAATCTGGCTCAATTGAGCGACGTAATGGCGAGTCGCGATCTTCGATCGGCGGTCGACGCGGGGTTGCTGATACCGGAGGGGGAACGCAGGGGACGAGTTTACGTAGGTCCGCCGACAGTGCGCGGATTGTTCGACAAATTAAAGCTCGGGCTCATCAAATCTGTGCCCGATCCATTTGTGCAATAGAACGCAGGCATGCCCATTCGGGGATTAATTGGGTCGCCTCCTTTTGTGAGTTTTATCGAGGTCGAACCGGACTCAGCGAGCTCGCCCTTGGTTTCACTGCGCTCATAAAAAATGTACACGGTCTGTGCCAGCACCTTTCACAAGTACAGTGTTTTCAATGACTCCAATGGCAACCGCCGTGCGTTTGAAGACCGCGAGCATGGAAATTCGATGAAACCGCCGCGGACCTGTCTGATCTCGGTCATGGTTCTGCTAATGGGCCTGAGCCTGGCCTGCGGCAGGGCAACGGGCGTCCCCGACGACGCTGCGGCGAACGCCGGCGATGCTCAGAAAGCGCCTTTTGATCAGGAGTCGGAGTCGGCGGGGACGGATGGGACTACGTCCGGGACGATGGTAAACGGGGCCCCGCTGGGGGCCGTCAATACGCTTCCGGAAGGAACTCCGATCACCATTCGCCTGCTGAGCCAGGTATCAAGCGCGGTGGCACATGCCGGTGACGGCTTCGCCGGCACGCTGGACGATCCCATTGTGATGGACGGACAGACCGTGGTCCCGCGCGGCGCCCTCGTCGCCGGACGCGTGCTGGCGGCAAAGGCTTCAGGACGGCTGCATGACCCGGGCTACCTCCGCATCGCCTTAGTCAGCCTGACGGTGGACGGGAAACCGCTGGCGTTGGAGACCTCCAGCCTGTTCGTGAAGGGCGGCCCGCATGAAAGACGGCCCTGGGCGTTGGCCGGCAGCACATCCGCCTTCGTTGGCGAAGGAAAAGAAGTATCGTTTGACGCGGAACGGCGGCTGACGTTCCGGCTGGCTCAGGCTTTGGATCTCACGAAGTAACTTCTTAACGGAGTATTTCCTTCCACCATCAGCTTTGTAGGCAGTCGGCATTTCGCGGGCTGGAGCGCCCGTTCCACACTGCCCCACTTCCCTTCTTCCCGATTCATCACAAATTGACGTGATGGCCCGCACTTAGTTTCCGCGCGTAAGTCCTTAGACTTCCCAAAGCGGTGGGGTGTTACCAAAAGCGAAAAACTAGAAGCAACCTTCCCAGGCTTGAAGCTGGCGGATTCCTCCACGCCGACCATATCGGCTACGTGATGAGGCCGCGGACAGGACCGAGGATTGCAGGGAGCAACAGCATGAGCGAAGCGGCGAAAGCAGCGACAAAATCCAATGGAGGGGCGCGACTCCGAACCGTGCCGCGCGATCGGGAGCAGCGATTTCGCACGATGTTTGAAGGAGCGGCGATCGGCATTGGCACCTGCAACCTGGACGGCCACATTCTGGAATGCAATGCCGCGCTCACAAAAATGCTGGGCTACACCCGCGAAGAACTCACGGGGATGAATACCCGCCACCTGGGTTCCGACGAGCTTCCGTCGGCCGATCTTCAGCAAGTCGACGACCCGCTCCACGAATTGAAGTGTGGGACTCGAGATTCCATCCGGCATGAAAGTCGCTACCGCCGCAAAGACGGTTCCTACCTCTGGGGTCGATTGACGGTGTCGGTGGTTCACGAGTCGGGCGGCGAACCGGCTTTCCTGATCGCCTTGCTGGAAGACACATCCGAACACAAGCGGGCGGCCGAAAAATCGTTGGAAGCGGAAAAGATGGAAGTCATTGGCCGTCTGGCAGGCGGAATCGCGCATGACTTCAACAACCTCCTGACGGGCGTCCTGTTGTACTGCGATCTTCTGTCGGACGGGATCGAGCGGGGCAACCCTCTACTCCAGCATGTGGAGGAGATCCGCCTGGCCGGCGAGCAGGGAGCGGCACTAACCCAGCAACTACTGGGCATTGCCCGCAAACAAGTGACGCTACTGCAACCGATCTTGATCAACGACGTGGTGTCGTCTACGCAGAACCTATTGGGCCGCCTGATCGGCGACCAGATTGAACTGGTGGCGGTGCTCGCCCCCAGGCTGCGGATGGTACTGGCGGATCAGGGGCAGTTGCGCCAGGTGCTGCTGAACCTGGTGCTCAACGCGCGCGATGCCATGCCCCACGGCGGCCGGATCACGGTGCGGACACGCGTCCACCAAAGCGTCAATGGCGCGCCGGCCATGGTTTCGCTCGTGGTCGAAGACACTGGTTGCGGCATGGATGAGCAGACCCGCGCCCGGCTCTTCGAACCCTTCTTCACGACCAAGCCGCCGGGACACGGGACCGGTCTGGGGCTGGCGACCGTGCAACGCATCGTCTCCGAGGCGGGAGGCACGATCGACGTAAAGAGTGAGCCCGGGCACGGTACCCAATTCGAAGTGTTGTTGCCCGCCATCTACGCCGTCCCCGATGCCAAGCTGCCGGTCAAACGCTCCGTCGCTTCTGAAACCATCCTGCTGGTGGACGATCATTCCAGCGCGCGCAATTCCATACAACGCGTTCTCCACCATGCGGGGTACCGCGTCTTGACGGCGTCGAACGGGAAACAGGCGCTGAAAGTGTTCGCGGAATGCGCGAACGATGTCGGCCTGCTGATCGCCGATTGGATGATGCCCGCCATGAGCGGACGCGAACTCGCTGAAAAACTGCGCGAGCAAAAACCGGATCTGAAAGTTCTCTTAGTCTCGGGCTTCCACGACTCCCGAGAAGGGCCCCCAGTCGACTCCGTGGAACTGATTCGCAAACCCTTTGCGGGCCGCTTGTTGCTGGAGCGCGTCCGCGGAGTCTTTGACGCCAAGGGAGACCCGTCATGATCGCAAGCAATGCTGTACTGAGCCATCCTCCGCAAATCGCGGGCGCGAATTTTCTGAACCTGCTGATCGTGGACGATGACCGGGCTGTCCGCGATGCCTGCCGCGCCGTGGCCCAGACCCTGGGCTTCGATCCCCAAGTCGCAGAGTCTGCCGAGCAAGCCTATCGTGCCCTTGAAAATCGGGGCGCGGACGTGGTCCTGCTCGATCTGAAACTGCCAGGCGCGCGAGGATTGGAAGTCCTGCACACCATCAAGAAAAACTGTCCGGAGGCGCTCGTGATCGTGGTCACCGGATATGGCACGATTCAGTCGGCGGTACAGGCCATGAAAGATGGCGCCTATGACTACGTCACCAAACCTTTCAGCCTGGAAGAACTGCGGCTGCTTCTGGACCGCGTAGCCGGGCACTTGAAGCTGAAGACAGAAAATCGAGTGCTGCGCGAGAGCATCAAATCGCGCCAGGGCTTCGGCAATATCATCGGCCGCGCGCCGGAGATGGAGCGACTGTACCGCATCATCGCCAAAGCGAGTCAGAGTACGCATCCGGTGCTGATTCTGGGTGAGAGCGGGACGGGCAAGGAACTCGTCGCCAAGTCGCTGCACTTCACCGGACCGAATCGAACTAAGCCGTTCATCCCGGTGGACTGCGGATCGCTGGTGCCGACCTTGATCGAAAGCGAATTGTTTGGCCATGTGCGGGGCGCTTTCACGGGCGCGACTCATCCCAAGGACGGCCTGCTCGCGATCGCCGAAGGAGGCACGGTTTTCCTGGACGAGATTGGAGAGCTTTCGGTGGACTTGCAGGCCAAACTACTGCGGGCAATTCAAGAAAAGGAAATTCGGCCGGTGGGAAGCGTGCGGCGAATTCCGATCAACGTTCGAATTCTGGCCGCTACCAACCACGACCTGGAAGTGGCGGTGACGCGAGGCACATTCCGTCGCGATTTGTTTTTCCGGCTCAACGTGCTGACCCTCCGCATTCCGCCTCTGCGCGAGCGGCGCCAGGACATCCCTCTGCTCGTAGCGCATGTGCTCGACCGGGTCGGGCGCGACACAGGGAAGGAAAAGACAATTTCCGACGAAGCGCTCAAAGTCCTGCTGAACTACGACTGGCCGGGTAATGTCCGCGAACTGGAAAACTTTCTGGAGCGGGCGTGTGCGCTCTCCAGTGCCGACCAGATTCAAGTGCGCGACCTGCCCACAAGCGTCCATAGCGCGCCCGTTGAATTGCGGGGGGTAACATCGACAAGCAACGGCAGCATCCTGCCCATTGCCGCACTGGAAAAGCAGACCATCCTGAACGCACTGGTCCAGGTAAACGGCGACAAGATGGTAGCGGCGCGGCTTCTGGGTATCGGCAAGACGACCTTGTATCGGAAGTTGAAAGAATACGCGCAGTGCTAAGGATTCCCAAATCCGAGTCCCATAAATGCCGGAGCGTGCTGAAACGGGAATTCCCATCAACGCAGAGTCGAATAAATCCTGTATTTTCATGCGCTCGTGAGTGGCCAAGGACTTGCCTCTTGTTTAAGCATGATCCTGGTCGTAACTCCTAACTTGGCGGGGGAAAAGTGCATCAAGGCACTGGGCCAGTCGACCAGCGAGGAGGTTGTCGTCGCCAAGAGTTTGCGCGAAGCAGCGACTCTGCTTCGTACCGAATCCTATCTGGCGGTGGTGCTGGATCAGTACTTGCTGGAAACCGAGCCCACGGAAACTGATCCGGTGATGCGGCACCTTGGAACCGCCATCCCATTGCAGGTGAATTTTGCCATCAGTGGCGTGACACGACTGGTGCGCGAGGTGCGGGCGGCGGTACAGCGTCGCCGGCGTGAAGAGGCGGCGGCCAGGTGGGCGGCGGTAAGTACCCTGCAATCCGAGCTCAATGGAACGGTGACCGCGCTCCTACGGTGTTGTGAACTGGCTCTGGGAGTAGCCGACCTGTCTCATGAGGCGGCCGAGAAAATCGAATCGGCCCACCAATTGGTCAAAAAGCTTCGGTCGCAGATGGAATCCACGCTGGCAGAGGCGTGAGACCAGTTCTCAGTTCTTAAGTTGTTAGGCTCTGCGAACTGGCTACTGAGAACTGAGAACCGAGAACTGGGAACTGCCCGTAAGGCTTTTCATCCAAAAACACACCGTTTACGCAAGAAAAGCTTGGCTCCCACCCTCCCTCGCCCATAGACTAGGGGACGCAGGGGCAGGAGCGGAAGCCGCTTCGGCCCCACGTTTTCCCTCGGGGGATCTGTGCGAGTTCTGGTCACGACCGACACGTTCAGCGGAGTGTGGACCTACACTCGCGAACTGGTCTCTGGCCTGGTAACGCAGGGCGCTCAGGTGGTGCTGGTCAGCTTCGGAGAGATCCCTCTGCCTCAGCAAACCAGTTGGATGCAAGGCCTGCACGGCCTGGAATATCATCCAACCGCATTTCGCCTGGACTGGATGCAGGAAGGCGAACAGGACTTCCACGCCGCCCAGGACTATCTCTGCTCGATCATTCATGACACGCGTCCCAATCTGCTTCATCTGAACCAGCTGAGCTTCGGCGCGTTGCCGGTGGACACGCCGCGCCTGGTGATCGCCCACGGCGACATCGTCACGTGGTGGCTGAGCGTCCACGGACGCGAACCCGCCCGCTCGGCCTGGCTCGACTGGTATCGGGAGACGATCGTTCGCGGACTGGAACGAGCCGAGGCCGTCGTCACCACATCGCGCTGGATGGATGAAATGCTGCGTCTCGCATATGGCGAGGAATTTGAATCCTGCATAGTGGCTCCCGGCAGAAATCCGATCTACTTCAATCCGTTTGTCACGAAAGAAGAATCGGTGCTCGCGATTGGCCGGCTATGGGACGCAGGTAAACAAGTCGCACTGCTCACCCATCATTCGCATGGGATACCAGTCTGCATTGTGGGCGCGGATCACACCGTTCCGCCTCCGCCGGTACCGATTCGAGCCGACGTGCGCGTCTCGACCGGCAAGCACGAGATTTCCGTGAAAGGCGCGCAGACCGAATCGCAATTGCGTACGCTCTACAGCAAGGCCACCATCTTCGCCGCAACTTCGCGTTATGAACCGGTGGGCATGGCTTCGATTGAAGCGGCATTTTCTCGCTGTGCGCTGGTCGCCAACGACACTCCGGTCTATCGCGAGATGTGGGGCGACGCCGCCCTGTACTTCGAGCGCAACGACGCCGACAGCCTGAGCGAAACTCTAACTCAGTTACATCGCGACCCCGAGATGACGAAGCTCTACGCAACCCGGGCTTACAATCGCGCCCGCGAACACTTCACCGCCCGCCGTATGGTGGACGACTACCTCCGCCTCTATCGTCAATTGCGCACCCCCAGGGTCGCCGTGGCGTGATGGCCGACTCACCGGATCGGCCGTCTGTTTTGCAGACTAACGCGCACTCGAAAGTTCTGATCGTCACCGGTGCGAGCCGCGGGATCGGAGCCGCCGTTGCCCAACTCGCCGCCCGGCGAGGTTACACCGTCTGCGTCAACTATCGGCAGCGACAACAGGAAGCCGAAGACGTAGTGCGCGCGATTCAACAAGCGAATGGACGCGCCATCGCAGTGCAAGCCGATGTCAGCGCTGAGCCCGATGTGGTGCGCCTGTTTGAAACTGCCCACCGCGAATTAGGACCGCTCTCCGCGCTCGTAAACAACGCCGCCACCATCGAGCCGCAGATCCGCCTCGACGCAATGGACGCGTCCCGCCTGCATCGTATGTTCGCCACCAACACCATTGGGACTTTTCTCTGCTCCCGCGAAGCGGTGCGGCGAATGTCCACCCGGCACGGCGGGAGCGGAGGCGCCATCGTAAACGTTTCATCCGCCGCCGCCCGCATCGGCTCACCTGGC
>JAYTFO010000347.1:0-21776 GCA_043734305.1 Acidobacteriota bacterium
AAGCGCTGCGGTTGGCCAGAAATTCATCCCTTGCGTCAGCACCCATTGCGAATAGCCGCGCATCATAAACTCTTCAAAGAATCCGACCATCAGAAAAAAAAGTGCGTAGTAGAGGGCATACTTCGCGATCGACGATCCGTGGATCGAGAGTGATCCGAAATTGAACGCGCCGGCCAGGCGCAGCGCGATCATCAGAACGCTCAGGGACGCAATTCCCCACAGGGTTCCAATCCAAAAATTGCGGCGAAAGGCGTTCTGGGTGGGCAGTCCAAAGGCTCCGAACGGGCGTTTTTCGATGCGCGCCATCACAAATGCGGGAAGGATAGCGGCCAGCATGACAACGGATTGCGAGAGGAGTCCCCCCCAGATCGAGCCACTCTGCCCGGGATGAACGAAGTGAGTAATACCGCCGATCACGCCGAGCAGGATTCCGGCCAGCGCAAGATAAATCAGCCAGCGCGTCCCGGGGTACACGCCGTTCGGTCCAACGAAAATTGCGAGCAGAGGATTTTCGCGACGAGGCGCAGCGATCAGCGATGAGGCAGCCCCTGCAAGAGAAGTAGCATCGCCGGTTGCGGGCTGCATTGGCTCCGGAGGGGACGGCGGCAGAGGATTCATATCCATGATGGTCCCGAACATGGTAAAACACTCGGTCTCCCTTGATGCGGCGATTTTTACAATCGGCGGCGATTGGCGGGCCGCAATTTGCGGCGGCTGCGCTGCTGGGATTGTATTTGTTGCAGTGTTTGTGGCTGGTGGGAGTGCAGGCGCGACCGAGCGCCGGCTCGGATTCCGATCAGGTGTTGCGCATTTATTTGGGATTACAACAGTGGAAGGGCGGCGCGGTTGCCGGAACGCCGGAGTCGATGCACCCGGAAGCGGCTACCGGCGCGGCTTTTGCGGGGTCGTCCGGCCATGTGCGGGTTCGCGACGGATTTGATCAGGACCGCTCGCCATTGTATTACCTGATCGCGGCGGCGCCGTTCCTGGTTCGTCCAGCTTCCTGGACTGCCGGTCTGCCGCTCTGGCACGTTTTGGCTGCGGCACCCTACTTGTTTTTTGGCGTGATGCTGGGCGGATCGCTGTGGTACGTTGCGCGCCGCCTGTACGGAAACGCGGGTGGATACATCGCGCTTATGTTGTATTGCTTTTCGCCAGCGATGATCGTCGGCGTGTCGAGCGCACAGAGTCTTGGAGAGATGGGCGCGGTGTGGGGCGGATTCGGAGCGGTGTGGACCGCGATCGCGGTCGCTCACACTCTCTATGCTCCGCGCGAGGTTGTGCTGTGGAACTGGCGGCGCATCCTGCTGATGGGATTGTCGCTGGCGCTGGCGGCTGGAAATCAGTTCTCGCTGGGAGTGCTGGCGCCGATGGTGCTGCTGCTGATGCTGTGGGTGGCGCCGATCCGGCGGCAAGCGGCGTTTGCGATCTGGGGCGCGGCTTGTGGAGTGTCGGCTTTGATCGTGTTCGCATCCTATTTTTTTCATCCGGCATTGTTCTGGCAAGGGATGACGCATGCGCTCTGGCTGGATTTTGATCCGCGAGCGCTGGCGGCGCCGGTCGCCTACCGTCACGCGATGCAGACGATATTCCGTGGCAGTCCTCCAATGATGCTGGCGCTGCCTTTTGTGCTCATTGTGTTTGCGGGGTGGAAACGCGCGCGCTATTTCGGGAACCTCGCGCCGCTTGGAATGGCAGTTCTGTTGTTGGTGATGGGAATGGGCAATCCGAATTTTCCCGGCGAGGGCTTTCAGTTGGCGGCGTTGGTGTACTTGTTTGTGTTTGTCGCGGGCGTGTTTGCCGATTTGCTGGAGACGCGGCATCGGCTGGTAGTGGGGGCTGGATTGTGTGGATTGCTGATGGCGTCGGCACTGTGGAATTTGCTGGAACTGGTCAAGGCGGCGAGGCCATGAGCGCGGGTTACAACGAAGCGTGTGCGTCCCCTGCGGGACTCGGTCGTCTTACTGTCTTACCCCGGACTTCCGTCCGGGGCTTTCCTGTTTCGCCGCTTCGCGGCTGGGGCGTGACGGAGTGAGGTTAGCTGAGGTCTGTCCAGGAACAAATTCCGTTGCGCACGTTAGAATATTGTTTCTCTCATCTGCAAAGGACTCTTCATGAGCAACGAAGTTAACAGTACGAATGCGAAGACCATTTACGTTACGCAGGGCGGGCTTCCGCTCAGCTTCAGGCTCGATTTTCCATTTCATCCGTCAACTTCAGGAGCGGACTTTCATGTTCTGCATAGTGAGATCACGCTGGAGAACTCTGACGGGTTGCGGGCGCTGGTGGCCGTGAATCTCTCGGCTACGCTGAAGGAAGTCCTGCCGTCGCTGGAGGCGAAAGACGCGGAAGCGCCCATCATCAACGCACTGCGCAAGGATGTGGACCGCAAACAAATTGAGTTTGTGAAGTCGGGCAAGCTGGTGCCGTTGCCGTTTTCCAGCCGTCACTATGACTTCAAGCGCAGCCAATGGGTGTTTGGCAAAGCGACGGATGAAGACATCGTGCGGCTGATCGAGCGCAAGGTTTATTGGCAGACGCGGCTGGTGGGGGGCGATGTGTGGCTGGGCGATCCGACGGAAGCTCTCTATGTGCAGACGACGAGCGATCACATTGCGGAAGTCGCGGACGGCCTCGCCAAGCAGGGACTGTTCACGATGGCACGGCGCTATGCCACCGCGCTGCCGGCTTTGATGGATCAGAAGGAAAGATTCGAATCAGAGATGGCCGCTACGCTCGGCGAATTGGATCGGAAGCACGCGTTTGAGCGCGGGTAAGGTCGCATCCGTCAGAGCGGGAGTGGCGTACCTCAGGGGCTAAAGTCGTGCCCTCCCAAAACCATTCACAGAACTATTACGTCAATTCACTAATCCAGATCCATCTTCAAGACTAAGGTTGACAAGATCGCGCTACCACACCCTGCAAACATTCTCTCTCACCATGGGCTGGCCGGGTTTGCAGTGGAAGGCTTCGCGGAATTCGGGCAGGTTGGATACGACTCCGTTGGCGCGATACTGATCGGGGGAGTGTGGATCGACGGTGGCGCGCAATCGCTTCTCTTCATCGCGCGTGCTGGTACACCAGCTCTGGCCGTAGCCGATGAAGAAGCGCTGGGCGGGAGTCAGGTCGTCGATGGGATCGAGCTTCTGGCTTTTCGTGTCTTCTTCCCACGCCAGGTAAGCCAATAGCGTCCCGCCCAAGTCGGCAAGATCTTCGCCGTTGGTGAGTGCACCGTTGATTTTGATGTCGTCGATGATGGTGTATCCGGAGTATTGGTCGACTACACATTTCGCGCGTTGCTCAAAAGCTTTGCGGTCGGCTTCGGTCCACCAGTTGCGAAGGTTCCCTTTTTCATCGAACTGGCTGCCTTCATCGTCGAAGGCGTGAGTCAGTTCGTGGCCCATGGTGCCGCCGGTGTTGCCATAGTTGGGGGCCGCATCGGACTTCGCGCTAAAAAGTGGAGGCTGCAAAATGCCGGCGGGAAAATTGATGTCGTTCTTCTGCGGATCGTAGTAGGCGTTCACGGTCGGTGGAGTCATGGTCCACTCGCCGCGGTTTACGGGCTGGCCGATCTTGGCCAACTGACGGCGAAACTCGAACCAGGCAGCGCGCTCGGTGTTTCCCATTTCATCGCCGCGGACGATGGCGAGCGCGCTATAGTCGCGCCATTGGTCGGGATAGCCTACTTTGTTCGCGATCGATTGCAGTTTGACGAGTGCCTGCTGGCGAGTGGCCGCGCCCATCCACGGGAGAGCCTGAATTTCGTTCTGCATCGCTACTTCAATCTCTTTGACCATCTTGACTGCCGCCAGCTTCGCTTCCGGACCGAAATGCCGCGCCACGTAGGCTTGTCCGAGCGCTTCGCCGAGGTCACCGTCGACATCGTTAGTGCAACGCTTCCAGCGGGGAGGAAGTTGCTCCCGTCCGCGCAGGGTCTTGCCGTAGAAATTAAAGTTCTCCCGATCGAATGTGGAGGAAAGATTGGTAGCGGCATTGTGCGCAGCGTGCCAGCGCAAGTAAGTCTTCCACGCGGACAGATTCTCCTGCTCAATGGTCGCATTCATAGTGCGGAAGAAATCGGGTACGGCGACGTTCAGTGATTTGATCGAGCCCATGCCGTTTTTCGCCAGATAAACATTCCAGAGAAAGGCAGGAGAAAGCTTGGCTAGATCTTTCACGCTCATCCGGTGATAGAGCTTGTGCGGGTCGCGGCGGTCGACGCGGGACAGATGGGCTTTGGCGAGCGCGGTTTCGATGCGCATCACGGTGGCGGCTTCGGCGGACGCTGGTTCGGGTTGGTCACCAAGCAGCTCGAACATTTTCTGGACGTGAGCGAGGTAGGCCTTGCGGAGTTCCTGCGACTTAGCGTCGTCCTTGAGGTAGTAGTCGCGATCGGGGAGGCCGAGGCCACCCTGGTCGGCTTCCGCGATTACTTCGGAGGAATCCTTAGAATCCTGCGTCGATCGAAAGTTGAAGAGCGGGCCGCTACCTCCGAGCGCAGTCGGATACTGAGTAGTGGCGAAATACTCGGCCAGTGCATTTTTTGATTTCAGATCGGCGATTCGCTTCAGTTCGGGCGTGAGGGGCGCCGCGCCGAGTTTGTCAATGGCAGCCTCGTCCATGCAGGAGGCATAGTAGTCGCCGATCTTTCGGGTAGCGGAATTTTGTTGCGCAGTACCGCTCGCGGCTTCTTCGAGGATGGTACGCAACTGGGCGAGGTTTTCATCCTGGAGCTTGCCATAGGCGCTCCAACTCGACTGATCGGGTGGGATGGGATTTTTCTTGATCCAGCCGCCGCAGGAGTAGGTGTAAAAATCCACGCAGGGATCGACGGCGGTGTCCATCGAGGAACCGTCGAGCACGAGCTGGTCGGGTGCTGGCGTGTTCTGCGCAGCGAGAGGCAGCAGAAAGATTAGGGCCAAGGTTGAAAATAGCGCGACATTCTTCAGATGCATTTTGTCCTCAAAGAAATCGGCGAACCCCAGACCCTACCATTTCGGCCTGGGATTTATCCACCGTTATCGAACCGGGCGCATCCCAAGTAGTCAGACGTTGCAACGAGGAATAGGTGAGTGGAGTTCCGGGCACGGTCGAGTGTGGGGCGGACACTCCTACGTTTCAATCCCTACGTGACAGACGCGGCCGACAATGTAGTCGCCGGGTTTATTGCCTTCTTCGATGGGGAGGACTTCCACGGGGTAGGCGTGGTTATGCGGACGCAGCACGAGGTGGCGGTTGGCAAGTTCCACGTACTTGATGGTGCAGGCTTCGTCTTTGTCTTTGCGGACGGCGTACATATTTTGTTCGCCCTTGCGATAGGGAGTCAGGGAGTTGTAGTGGCGGTCGAGGAGAAGGGTTGCGCCGGGGAGCATGCGGGGAAACATGCTCATGCCTTCGCGGGCGTCAACTTTGATAACGACAAAACGCTCCCATGCATCGCGGTCGCCTTCGATGTTTTCGCGGAGGCGACGGAGGAAAGTTTTTTTGAATTTCAGGATTTCTTTCACGTGCATGTTCATGATGAGCGGTTCCTGAGCGGCCACCTGGGGGTCGGCGACGACGACGCTCTCGAATTCGTCGGCGCTGGGGGCGAGGATAGACGCGCGCTTGTTGACTTCGGTGGGGTCGAGCAGGTCGAGCACGGAGATGTGCTGCACGGCGAGAACCTTGTCCATGCCTTCGAGGCTCAGTCCGCGCTTGCGATTGAGGAAGTTAGAGATATGGGCTTGCTTGAAGCCGGTCTGCGCGGCCAGGTGCAGGCCGGTAAGATCGCCTTCGTCAATGCGTTGCCAAAGAGTTTTGCGGAGGTTGTCCTGTAAAGTACGGAATTTCATGAGTGGAGTATAGCACGCGACTATAGCGAATTGCTATTATTCATATAACTACAACATCCATAAGGAAATAAATATCTTGACTTAAAGTCAGGCCAGCTATAGTATTCCGCAATCATATAACTCATACCGGCAAGAAAGGTTGTTGGCCATGATTGCAGTCCAGCCTCATGAGAACGAAGAAGAGAAGAGCTTCGGGGAGTTTCGCCGCAAAGTGCGCTCCGCCGAAGTGCTATCGGCCGCGATGGAGCGGCTGCTTCGAAACCTCCACTTTAGCGGAAAGTTGAGCGTGGTTGTGCAGAACGGAAGTGTGCTCAAATCCGGATATGAGGAAGGCTACTTCCGGCAACCGGAGCCGAGCCTGGCGTGCAGCCCGGAGTGAGGGGTGGGCGTCAGCTGATTTTTTCCTAACTACATAGAAAAGCAGGTCATCGTAAGAGAAACGAGCCCTGGGCCGAGTCATCGGCGCCGGGGCTTTTTTGTTTTGCAAATGAAGCTACGCGCTGCGGGCTCCGAGCTGCGAGCAAGCGATTCGCGGACGGCGCAATTTCGAAGCTCGCGGCTCAAAGCTCAAAGCGGATTCTTATTTCATACAGGGAGAGGCACTTATGAATTTCATCAGCATGATCAGGCAAGAGGAGCTAGCGGTGGAGTTGAAGTATTGCGAGCGCTGCGGAGGACTGTGGCTGCGGCGTCCCGGACAGGATGTGGTGTATTGCGAGCGCTGCCGTGCGCAACGAGCGGCGCTACTGCAGAGCGGGCGAGGTCGAAGGGCGCAGAATTCCCTGCAAATCGAATGCTTGCGGGGCGTGGCGGAGACGGAGGTGCGGCTATGACGGCGGCAGGGGAATGGTTGATGGCGGAGAGCAGGATCCCGGCGGCAAGGCCATGGCTGGGAGAAACGGAAATGGAGATGTGGCCTTATCGAGACCGAACGGTTGCGCTCCTGAGGCGGTATGCGCGAGCGTCGGTCGAGATGGGACGACTACCGTCGCTGTTGGGGAGAGAGTGTTTTCGGGCGAAGGTGAGTTCGTATCCGATGGCAAGTTTCGAGGACATCGTGATCTTTGTGCTCGACATGGACAATGTGTTGCGGCTATTGAATCCGTTTCAGCAGCGATTGATTGCGATGAACGTGTTGGAGGAGTACAGCCTGGTGGAAGTGGCGCGGCTGTTGCCTTGTCCGCTGCGGACGGTGGAGCGGGAAGTTCCGGACGCGTTGGATTTGTTGTCACGGGCGCTTTTGGATAATGGGCTGATCAAGCAGGCGTGAGGGATGGGGTCGAAGAGGCTGTCAAGAGGGGAGGAATCCAAAAATGAATGTAAGTGGTTGCAAGCACGGCAGAAATAAATCTGAAAAAGTTGGCGGGATCGCCTGGTTGGATTTGATATTCTAAACATAAGGGCAGAGAAAACAAAAAAAGTTTCAGGGGCGCGATCCAAGGGAGTCGGCAAGAGTGGCCGACCCACAACGGATCGCGCTCTTTCTTTTGGTGGACAGATGGCAAAAGCTAAGACAAAACCGGCAGGACCGAAAAACGGTAAGCCCAGGGTGGATACCAAGGCGAAGACGGCGGAAGAAATCCAGAAGGTGCGGAACAGCGTCACGAATGTGATCTTAAAGAATTCTCCCGCGATGGCAGAACGTGTGGTGAAGTCGGTGACCGAGGGCGGGCAGGTGGCGGCGCTGAAGTATTTGTGGGAAATGTCGGGAATGTTTCCGTTCGAAGCGGGAGAGAACGGGGAACGTGATTCGCTGGCCAAGATTCTTCTGGCGCGGATGGGGTTGCAGGGGAAAGTCCCGGTGATCGCAGGGGACGATGAGGGTGACGTAGAATCAGAAGAAGTGCCGCAAAGGTCAGAGTGAGGGTTGTAGAAGCGGAGGCACGAAAGACAGCATGGACATGACGTGGGTGACGGATCGAATCGCGCTGGGAGGTGGGATCTGGAATGCCCGGAATATGGCGGAGGTGGCGCAGTCCGGCATTACTCACGTGATCGATATGCAGATCGAATTCGATGACACGCCGCTGGGAGATGCGGCGGGAGTGCGGGTGCTGTGGAATCCGACGGACGACGATTTTCTGCCGAAGCCCGCGGAGTTGCTGGGGCGGGGCGTAGAATTTGCGCAGGAAGCGTTAAAGGACGCGGAAAGCAAGTTGTACATTCATTGCGCGGCGGGAGTACATCGGGCGCCGATGATGACGCTGGCGGTGCTGGGCGCAATGGGATGGGATCTGGAAGAGGCGATGGTGCTGATGGAGACGCGGCGTCCGGAAGTGGATTTTGCGGATGTGTATGTGGAGAGCGTGCGGAAGTACCTGGGATTGCAGAAGTCAGAAGTCAGATTGCAGAAGTAAAAGGGCAGAGGTTAGAGGTCAGATTGCAGAGGTGAAAGCCTCTGGTCGTGGAGTGGGCCGGGTTCCGGTGCGATTGTTCGGGACAGGCTTCTGGCTCCGCTTAGCATCACGAGAGATTCGGAGGAGATATGCGTAAGGGGCGCCGCTCGGTGGAGCGGCTTTTTTATTGGGCTTCACGGGCGCTGTTGGGATTGATTTTCGTTGCGACGCTGACGCCGGCGGTGTGGGCGCAGGGGCCGGCGCTGACAACGATCAGCGATACGGTGTATCGGGCGGACGGGACAGCGGCTAAGGGTGTCGCGCTGATTTCGTGGCCAGCATTCCAGACGGCGGCGGGCAATGCGGTCGTGGCCGGCACGAAGACGGTGACGATTGGAACGGCGGGGGCGTTCTCGACGCAGTTGGTGTCGAACGTGGGAGCCATACCGGCGGGGACTTACTACACGGTGGTGTTCCAACTGGATGATGGAACGGTTCGCCGGGAGTATTGGGCGGTGCCGACGACGTCGCCGACGACGATCGCAGGGGTCCGCACGACGCCGGGAACAGGAGTGGCGAGCGGGCTGGTGTCGAAACAATACGTGGATGCGGCGGTGGCGAATCGAGCGGTGGATACGGCGGTGGTGCATCTGTCGGGAGCCGAGGTGATCCAGGGGGCGAAGCAGTTTGCGGCGGCGCCGGCGATTCCGGCACCCACGGGGGCGAGCAACGCAGCGAACAAGGCGTACGTGGATGCGGCGGTGGCGAACGTGGGGGCGGGGAACTTCGTGGCGAAGGCCGGGGACGCGATGACGGGTCCGCTGACGCTGGCGGGAGATCCAACGGCGCTGGATCACGCGACGAACCGGCACTATGTGGATACGGGGTTGACGGGCAAGGCGAACCTGGTGAATGGGGTAGTGCCGACGAATCAGTTGGGTTCGGGAACGGCGGACGGGACGTTGTGTCTGAAAGGGAGTTCTTCGTGGGGCGCGTGCGGGACGAGCGCGGACGCGGTTTCAATCCGGGGAACAACGGTGGGGACGGCGGCGCCGACAGACGGACAGGTGATCACGTATGAAGCAGCGTCCAATGCGTATAAGCCGAAGGCGGGGGCGAGCGCGGGATCGGTGTATCAGACGACGAAGTTCGCTGCCGATTTTCAGTTTTCGGCGACCTCGACGACAGATTTGCTGACGGCGGGTGCGAAGACAGTGACGCTGAGTACGTGTCCGGCGGGCGTGCGCGGAGATGACGCGGACTATTGGGTGTACGTGTCGGGCACAGGAACGGCGGAGGCGGTCAAGGTCACGGGTGGGACGTGCGTGGGGGACGGGAACGCGGGGACGCTGCAGTTCACGACGGCGAATGTGCATGGAGCGGGATACACGATCACATCGGCGTCGGCTGGAATCGCAGAAGCGTCGATTGCGTCACGCTATCGGCCGCGGGGAGTGGCGTACTTGTCGGGCGGATGGATCGTTGCGCCCACCGGGGACATTTCGATCTATGGGCAGCTCACCATCAAGAGTATCGGGCAGACGGTGCAGTTTAACGGCGGGACACAAGCATGCTACTCGGCGACGACGGCGTGCGTATTCATCGGGGACAAGAGTAATTCCAATCTTGTCCTGGATGTGACGTTGATTGGCTTCCGAGGGCGGCCGATGGTGGTGGGCGGAACGAAACCGATGGTGGAGGTCAATGCGCAACACACGCGCATCCAAAATCTACAAGGCTTGTTCGAGCCGACCGGAGGAACGTTCGGGAGTTGGGTGAAGGTGGATGACGACCAGTCGTTTCTGCTGGATGGACTGGACACGTCGGGAGGGCTGGGGACGATCAAGTGCGATACGAGTTTCTGCGGGGCCTATGTGCAGTCGAACGGAACATTCAATGGGAGTCCGCAGGTCGCGCCGGTGGGATGGCTGCAACATCTGAACCTCAACATACAGTGCAACGGAAATGGGGTGGACTGGCAATCGGGTAATACGCTGCGGATCTCGGACTCGGTGATTCAAGGGTATGCGCAGTTTGGGGTGAGATATTCGACTGCGACGGGTGGATTCGGAGGGCTGAGCCTGGAGAATGTTTACGAAGAATATGGATCGGGGTGCGGCCCTGGGTTTGGACCGGGGACGATCACGAATGCTGCGGCAGGGGTGATCATGCAGGGCGGCAGTAGTTACACGAATCCGTCGCTGAGTATCCGGGGAGGAGAAGGGCCAGCGGGGAACATGCCGGCGTTTGTAAGTGGGGGCGGGACGTTTTCTCAGTACTACGTGGTCGCGCGGAAGCCCGATGGATCAGTATCGATGCCGCTGTACTTTGGGAACGCGCAGCCGACGAGCGGAGCGGTTGCCATTCCACTGCAGTGGTATGACCTTGCACCCGCGACTTCGTACGACATCCTGGTGGTAACCAGCAGCGGAACCCCGACGCCGCCGACAGGGACCGGGAACTTTGCGGTGGTGGCGAATGTACCTCAATCATCGGTATGTACAAATGGAGTGTGTTCGTATACCGACACACAGGCAGCCCGGAACAGCTACACGCTGCCAGCGTACTGGCTGGGAGCTGTGACGTTCTGGGCTCCCAAGCTCAACCTATGGCCGGGCGGGGTGATTCTGTCGCCGACGGGGAATTCCGATTTCAGCACTAGCAATCATCCAGTTCTGTATACGGACCTGCTGAGTTCATCGGTGCCGTACATATCGTCGGCGGGGGGAGTGTTTCCGCAAGTATTCGCACTGCAATGTCAGGGGACGTCCGGCAGTACCGGGTATGTGTGGCCGGTGTGTCTTGGGTCGTTCTATCCGCAGACGCAACTGCGGCTGATGGGAGGTATGCCGGTGGGTGGAAATGCGGCGCTCCAAAACGTAAAGGGCGTACTGAACGTGGGAGGCAACACGGCGGCGACAGGTCCGACGCATTTGCTTACGCTGTTCGACTATGAACCTGACAAGTCGGCAGCCTACGGAAATTCCAGAGCCCCGAACTCAATTCATGACACGTTCATTGGAATCGATTCGGCGAATACCAACACGACGGTGGGACTGAGTTTGGGGTCGTTCGGCTCGATCAGCCAGTACATCGCCAACAACGGCGACGGGACGAATTGGCTGGAACGACTGACGGCAACGTTGAAGGAATTTAAGACGGCGTCGAAATTCGACAGCACGGTGACGATCGCGGGGCTGGCGGCGGGGTGCCTGAATATCGCGAGCACGGGAGTGGTGGGGTCGACGGGAGTGGCGTGCGGAGCTGGAGGGGGCGGGACGGTGACGTCGGTGTTCGGGCGGACTGGAGCGGTAGTGGCCGCGAGTGGCGATTATGCGGTGGCGCAAGTCACGGGCGCGGCGGCGGACTCGGGGGTGGTCCACAGCACGGGGACGGAGACGGTTGGGGGAGCGAAAACTTTTTCCAACGATATGACGCTGAGCGGGAACCTGAACATTGCGGGAAACATTGTGCAGACCGGGGCGGGGCCGTGGAGTGTTGAAGGGACGTACGGAACGATGACGGCGGCGGGCGCGGGGAAATCGAAAGTCGGCTTCACGACGGGCGGCAAGCTGGCGGTATCGGAGAATGCGGGAGCGATCACGGAAGTGGCGAAGAATTATCCGCAGGAATTTACGTACACGTTTTTCGATGCGAACAATCTGCTGACGACAGCGTTGCAGGTGCCGTCGATCTATGTGAACCGAGCGGCGGCATTTCACATCGTTGAGGTGTACTGCGAAATTGATGCGGGGAGCATGACGATCAACTTGCAGAATACTGGAGCGAACTTGTTGAGCGCGGACCTGGCGTGCTCGACGGCGGGAGCGACTTCGTCTTCGTTTGTGGCGGGAAAAGATGCGGTGGGTTCGGGAGTGAAGATTGGACATGTGACGGTGTCGGCTTCGGGGAGCGTGCATCGGGTGAATGTGGTGGTGAAGTACGTAGTGGATTAGTTCGGAAGCAGTTCTCAGTTCTCAGAAGCGCGCTGCGGCGCGCTTTTTTTATTGGCGGGGAAACGCTTTACCACAGGGAGCACAGAGGTCACAGAGGACGGCGGGGAGAGAAATTGGATGACGAGGATTAGGTTGGTTCTCGCGGTTGCGGGGGTGTGGTTGATCGCGGGGTCGTCGTGGGCGGCTACGTTTTATGTGGATGCTGCGGGCGGGAATGATGTTAACGATGGGCTCTCGCAGGCTACGGCGTGGAAGACGGTCGCCAAGGTGAATGGAAATACGTTCGCGGCGGGGGATCAGATCCTGTTCAAGCGGGGCGGGGTCTGGAATGAGAGCCTGGTGCCGCCGTCGAGTGGGGTGTCGGGGAATCCGATTGCGTTTGACGCTTACGGGACCGGGGAGGCTCCGACGCTGACGGGCTATGTGGGATTGCCGGCGGCGAGCTGGACGTTGGATTCGGGGAATATCTGGAAGACATCGATCACATCGAGTTCGTTTAACTATGTGCTGTTTGGGTACGTCGGAAGCAATGGCAATGTCGGGAGCGTTTGGGGGACGAAGTTTACGACAAGTAAGACGCAGCTGGTGGCGCCGTATCAGTTCTTTTTTTTGAGCAACGTGTTGTATGTGTATGCGCTCAGCAATCCGGCGACGTACTACGGCAGTATGGCGGCGATGCTGATGACGAATGGGCAAATCATCTACATCAATGGGAAGAGCTGGCTGACGATTCAGCATTTCAGGGTGACGTACTTCGATACGTATGGAGTGCGGATCGGGGGTGCATCGGATCACATCACGATTGCGAATGTGTATTCGGATGGTGTGATTCCGGCGGGAACTACTCCGCATGGATTCTATGTGAGTGCGAGTCCGGCGCCCACGGACATGAAGTTTTACAACGTGGATGCGCATCGGAACTACAACGGATTTCGATTTGACGGGTTGGGGTCGGGGATCGTGGTGAAAAACTGCCGAGCTTATGGGAATCGGAATCATGGGCTTGAGGACAACATGACGGGAGGCGGGTCGGCCTATTCGTTCTGTCATTTTTACGCGAATGGATTGGGAGTGGTGACCTCGACGGATACGGTGGGCGGGACGAACGGCGGAAATAATATCGCGGCTTATACGGCTCCGAAGACGATGAGCTTTCAGAAGTATCCGGCGCGGATCACGCTGACGGTGGACGATCCGGGGCTGGTCGGGGGGGCAGATACCTACATCGACGGAATTTTGCCTTTGTTCGATGCGCGGGGGATTCAGTTATCGGTGGCGATTGTTACGGGCTATGCCTTGTCGAACACGCTGATTTCGAAGTTTCAGTCGTGGATTACTGCGGGGCGGGATGTGGTGTCGCACTCGTGGTCGCATCAGTATTTTCAGCCGGCGCCGGCGTTCACGATCAAGTACACGGGGACGGGGAGCGCGGCGGCGATGACGATATCCGGGACAACGCTCAGCACCACGGTGACCGGTGGACCGGGGGGAGAAAACCTGAGCTTCGATCTGACGAATCCGTCGTTCAACACAGTTTCGAGCCTGGTGACGGCGATTAATACGCATAGCGGATACACGGCTTCGCTGGTCATTTTGCCGACCACGGATTCGGTGACGCTGACGCCGGTCGCGGGGCAGGACATCAAGAGCGCTACGTTCACGGAGCAATTCCGGAATGCGTCGGCCTTCGCGATGCAGTACACGGGCACGGGGAGCGCGGCGACGATGACGATCTCTGGGAATTTACTTACGACGACGGTGACGGGGGGGCCGGGGGGAGAAAACCTGAGCTTCGACTTGACGAATGCGTCGTACGACACGATGTCAGAACTGACGGCGGCGATCAGCGGACGGAGCGGATACACGGCGACGCTGGCGTCGACCGGCAAAGGCGCGGCGCATACGATCACGCTGGCGGACTTGGCGGCGCAGGATATCAGGAGCGCGCAGTACATCACCCAGGTGCTGGAGAGCCGACTGGAGCCGGACGAGATGACGACGTCGAAGGCATGGATGAATGCGAACCTGACGGGCTTGCCGACGAACCGGGCGTTGGTGTATCCGGGCGGGCAAGAAGACTCGAGCACGCAGGGATACGCGGCGACGGCGGGATATGTGGGAGCGCGCGGAGCGTTCACGATGGACCTGGGAACGAAGGATGTGTATGCACGGGGAGTGAACATCCAGAACATTACGAGTTTTGGGGCGAATCCGAGTTTGCAGGGGCTGTCGTCGGCGCAACTGGACGCGATCATAGCGGCGCTGGTGTGGAAGAGTTCGGTGTGGGGAGCGCCATATGGAGTGTTCTGGCACTTGAGTGAGTTCCCGTCTGGTGACGTGGCGACATTGCTGGATGCACTGGTGAACCACGGGGCAACGCTGATGACGAATACACAGCTGATCAACTGGGTGGCGGGGCAGAGTCTGAGTGGGACTTCGAATTACTACTGGGCGGCGGCTACGGGGTTGGAGGGGGATATGCGTCCGACGAAGAGTGCGCCGGTGGTGGACGTGGGGACGGACCTGGGAGCGGGGTTTGCGCTGGATCTAGAGGGAGTGGATCAACGGGTGTTTGGAACGGGATGGGAGATGGGGACTTATACCGTAGTAGGGCAATCGCCGTTTCTGGTGGTGGAGTGAGATGAGGGCAGAGATTAGAGGTCAGATTGCAGAGGTGAACCGGCTGATTGGTGAGGTTAGAAGTCAAACTGAAGAAGTAGGCACGGAGGACGGCTGAGGGATATGTGAATAGGGACTTGGGGTTACTGGAATGGCTCGGGGGCATGCTGGAGTGTCCGGTGCGATGGGACGGTGAGCCGGAGGTGGTTGGAAAAGGGTCACTGACTGTGCGGGATGAGCTGATCCAGGGACTCTTGAGGATTCGGACAAAGGGACCGCAGACGCATTTTCACTTGAACCGATCCCAGGCGGAGTATGCGCGAAAGTGCACGAAACGGAACATCGTGCTCAAAGCTCGGCAAGTGGGGATCACGACGTATATCGCGGCACGGTTTTTTATTCAGACGATCACGCGGCGGGGGACATTGAGCGTGCAAGTGGCGCATGACCGGGAATCGGCAGAGGAAATCTTCAGGATCGTGAAGAGATTCTGGGATCAGTTGCCGGTATCGATAAGAGAAGGAGCGCTGCGGACGTCCTATTGCAATGCGCGGCAGTTAGTGTTTCCGGACCTGGATAGCGAGTACTGCGTGACGGCGGCGGATGAAAATGCGGGGAGGGGATGGACGATCCAGAACCTGCATTGCTCGGAGGTCGCGCGCTGGGGACGAGGCGGGGAGGAAGCGCTGGCGTCACTGCGAGCGGCGGTGGTGCCGGGGGGCGAGATTGTACTGGAGTCCACGCCCAACGGGGCAGGCGGAGTTTTCTATGAGGAGTGGCAACGAGCGTTGGAGACGGGTTACACACGGCATTTTTTTCCCTGGTGGTACGAAGCGAGCTACAAGAAGAAGCGCGGGAAAACATTCCTGCCGTTCACGGTGGAAGAACAGGGCTTGATGTTGCAACATGGGCTGACGCCGGACCAGATTGCATGGCGAAGGATGCAATGGACATCGCTACGAGCGATGGCAACGCAGGAGTTTTCGGAGGATGCGGTGTCGTGCTTCCGGTCGTCGGGGGAGTGTGTGTTCGATCAGGAGGCAGTGGAGCGGGCGCTGAAGGCGGCGGGTGATCCAGTAGAGACCCGAGACAATCACCGGCTGCTGATCTGGCTTCCACCGCAGGCAGGGCGGGAGTATGTGATGGGAGTGGATCCGGCGGGGGGTGGGGCAGACGGAGACTACTCGTGCGCGCAGATGATCGATCGGCGGTTGGGAACACAGTGCGCGGAGTTGCTGGGACATTATCCGCCACGGGAGTTGGCGCAGAAGTTGGTCGAACTGGGGAAGGAATACAACTTTGCGCTGGCGGCGGTGGAGAAGAACAATCATGGTCATGCGGTGCTGGCGTATTTGCGGATGAAGGAATATCCGAATGTGTTTGCGCAGAAGGGGCTGGATGGATGGCTGACGTCAGCGGTAAGCCGGCCGGCGATGATCGAAAACCTGGCGGCGGTGCTGGTGGAGGATGCGGCATTGTTTCAGAGTCCGCGGCTGTTGAGTGAGTGCCGGACGTTTGTGCGATTTGGGGATGGGAAGACGGGCGCAGCACCCGGAACACATGACGATTGCGTAATGGCGCTGGCCATCGCGTGGGCGGTACGGATGGCGGAGGCGGGGCGCGGAGCGCGGGTCGAGGTGGGGTGGGAGAGCTTTGGGGGAAATTGAACATTCGGGTGTGGTGGGGATCACAAGTCAGGGCAGAGGCCGGAGGTTAGAGTGCAGAGGTGAATGCCTTCGGTGCCAGAAGCGCGGCGGGGATTGCAGAAGTTAGAAGTCTGATTGCAGAAGTGTCTGAGTTGGGGGTGCGGGTGCGGATTCATTTGGAGAATGCCTTGCGACGGCGCTTCTTGTGCATGCATGGTAGGGGTCCTTCGACTGCGGTTGCCGCTCACTTCGTGAGCGACAATCCTCGCTCAGGATGACATGTGCTTCTTTATACCTAGGACACTTTTTATGCCTACGGTGGCGGTACAACACGTTAAGAGGATGCGGGGCGGGGCGCAGGGGCATCTGATGCGCTGCGACGATGGGCATTACTATGTGGTGAAGTTTCGGAACAATCCGCAACATGAGCGGGTGTTGGCGAATGAGTTCCTGGCGACAAAGTTGGCGGAGAGAGTCGGGTTGCCGGTGCCGATCGCAGAAGTGGTGGACGTGCCGGTGTGGCTGGCGGAACATACGGCGGAGTTGACGATCGTGTTGGGGACGCAGGCGATCCGGTGCGAGGCGGGGTTACAGTTTGGATCGCGGTTTGTGGTGAGTCCGGTGGAAGGGCAGGTGTTGGACTATCTGCCTCCGGAGATGCTGGACCGGGTGCGGAATCTGGAGACGTTTGCGGGGATATTGGCACTGGACAAATGGACGTGTAATGCCGATGGAAGACAAGCAGCGTTCTGGCGAAAGTTGCGGGAGCGGAAATATTCGGCGGCGTTTATCGATCAGGGGTATTGTTTCAACGCGGGAGAGTGGACGTTCCCGGATTTTCCGCTGCGCGGGGTGTATCCGAGGAATGAGGTTTACGCGAGGGTGAGCGGGTGGGCGTCGTTTGAGCCGTGGCTGTCGCGAATCGAGAAGCTGGACGAGGATGCGATGTGGCGGGTGGCGGGAGAAATTCCTCCGGGATGGTACGGGGCGTCGTGGGAAGAGTTGGAGAAGCTGGTGAATGCGTTGATCGAACGGCGGGCGGTGGTGAGGGAGTTGATCCTGGCATTTCGGGGGTCGCCGCGGCGGCCATTTCCAGAGTGGTTGGATGAGGCTTAGGGCAGCTATTAGCTATTAGCTATTAGCTATTAGCTATTAGCTATTAGCTATTAGCTCGAATCAAAATCCTGAACTGCGGAGATCGCTGAAAAGGGCTTTAACCACGGGGAGCACAGGGGTCACAGGGGAAGGCGGGTTCAGCTAAGTGCTAATAGCTGACTGTCGATGGCTGAGAAGAAACATCTCGAGCTTTTCTTGTTGCGGTTGGTGCCGCATGCTTTGCGGGACGACTTCATGACAGTGGGAGTGGTTGTCGTGGAGCCAGGGGGAGAGTTCGTCGAGGCGCGGTTTACTCGGGACTGGAAGAGAGTGGAATGCTTCGCTCCGGAAATTGAATTGGAACATCTGGAACGGCTGGAAGCGGCGGTACGGGCGGAGTTGAAGGAGATTCGGGGACGGGCGGATTTGTTGAGGCTGCTGGAAGAACGGTTTGGGACGGAGTTCGATGTGGGACCGGCAAAGGGGATTGAAGCGCTGGATCCGGTGGCGGAGATGTCGGTGCTGACGCGGGACTACCTGGCTCCGATGCAGCCGGTGGAACGGGCGCGGCGACTGGGACGGCTGGGGATTGTGGGACGAATGGAAGAGGGGTTCGCGGATGCGGGAGTGTTGGGGCTATTGCAGCGGGATATCGCGATGACGGAATTTACAGGGGAGAACGATCCGTTTCAAATTGATTTTGGATTTCGGGTGGGGAGTTCGTTGAAGATGTTTCATGCTCTGGCGTTGCACGGGAGTCGAGAACCGGCGGTGACGCTGGCGTACCGGTATGCGCGGATTCAGGATGGGATGCGGAAGAGAAATCAGGCGGCGATGCTGACGGCGATTGTCAGCGAGGACGCGGCGCGAAGGCGAGAAGAAGTTGCGTCGGGGATTGGAATGTTGAAGGCAAATGAGATTGTGGTGCGGGACGTGAGTGAGATGGCGGCGATTGCGGACGAGGTGCGGCGAGAGTTAGGGTAAGGGCAGAGGTTCGAGGTTAGATTGCAGAGGATCTACGGACTGAGGGCGCGGCGAGAGCTGCGCTTTTTCTTTTGGTACGGGAACGCACATCATAAACCGCAGGCTTCGCAGGCGAGATCAAAGACAACGGCGTCGGACAAGAGTGTCCGACCCACAGCACACGGACGGAGATCATGAACATTCGAGAGAGAGTGCGCGGCGCTATACGCCGGGTGGGAGAAGTGTCGCTGCGGGAGTTGCTGGCGGGGAATGTGTTTGGCGACGGGAGTAATCGGCGGCGAACGGCAGGAGCGGGGTCGAACCTGGCTCCGCTTTATTCGCGCGGATCGGGTTTGCCAATCAACATTTCGCGGGCGGGGACGCCCGCGCCACACACGTTGATTCTGAAACCTACGCCGGCAAACCTTCGGCGGTTCTCGGAGACGCCGGTGGCGCGGCGGGCGATCAATGTCATTAAGGATCGGATCGCCGGGATGCGGTGGCGGATTCAGGCGCGGCGAGGAAGGACGTTGGACTCGATCCCCGAGGGATCTGCCCGGGCGCAGATTCTTACGGAGAATTTTGAGGCGCCGAATCCGGACGATTCGTTTCGATCGCTGCTGGAGCAGGTGTTGGAGGATGTAATTGTCGGGGGGTTTGGGGCGATTGAGTTGCAGAGTGTGGGTAATCCGACAGCGGGCGGGGCGCCGGCGCTACTTATGTGGCCGGTGGATGGGGCTTCGATTCGGATGGTTAGTAACTGGGATGGAAATCCGGGATCTCCGCGGTATGTGCAGATGACAGGGCGACATGGGCCGGAGAGTAACGTTGTTCTGAACGACGATGAGTTGAGTTACATCCGGCTCAATGCACGGACGCATACGCCGTTTGGACTGGGGCGGTTGGAGGTGGCGTTCGAGTCGATTGGTGCTTTCTTGAGCGCGCATCGGTATGCGTCACGGCTGGCGTCGAATTCGGTGGTGCAGTATGCGTTGTGGTTGCAGGATCTGACGCCGGCACATCACGAGCGGTTGATCCGGTGGTGGCAGGATGAGATTGAGGGCACGGGGCGAGTGCCGATTTTGTCAGTGGAGTCGAAGCCGGAGGTGCTGCGGTTCGGAGCGGGCACGGACGCGGACCTCCGGCTGGCGTGGCAGGAGTTCTTGCTGCGGGTGATCGCGGATGCGTTTGATCTGCCAGCGCAGTTCCTGGGAGTAGAGCGGGATGTGAATCGGTCGACGGCGGCGGAGATGAGCGAGATGGCGTTCCGGTCGGCGATTGTGCCGACGGCGCGGCTGGTGGCGGAACATCTGACGCGGGATGCGATTGCGAAGAAGCTGGGGTGGACGGATCTGGAGTTTGTATTTACGGACGTCGATGCACGGGACGAGATGGAGCAGGCGCAGATTGACGAGATCTTGTTGCGGAGTGGAGTGGTTACGGTGAATGAAGTGCGGCGGGATCGAGGGCTGGCGGAGATTCTTTAGCGTTCCAGATCAACGGCTTTAACCACAGGGGACACAGAGGTCACAGGGGAAACCTTGGGGCGTTGGGGAGTTCCCTGGAATGGCGCTTCAACTATCTGAAGAGTGGGGGGTCCCCTTCGACTCCGTAACTGCTTCGCTTCGCTCGGCAGTTACTACGCTCAGGATGACATGGGTAAGAAGAAGGAGATGGAGTAATGGGAGTTACGTTGGAGTCGATGGCGATTGAAATGCCGAGGATACCGGGGCATCCGAATCGGACGGGGTTCCGGGGAGTATTGACGTTGGTGGATGTGGCGTCGGACAAGCCTCCGGCGGGGGCGCGAGGACATCGGGTGATGCTGACACGGCGGGCGGCCGAGGCGGCGATCCCATCGTTGCTGGGGATGGGACTCGGATATGCGCCGGCGCTTGATCGTCATGATGTGCGGAGGAAGGTGGGAGTGATTACGCGCGCTGAGATTGTAGGGCGCAGGCTGGAGGTGGGGGGATATCTGTATGCGCGAGATTTTCCGGAGATTGTGACGGAGATAGGCAGGTCGCCGACGCGGTCGCAGAGAAATCAACATGCAACAGCAGCGGGCGAGGGCGCCCGCTCCACACGGGCTGCGTTGGGGATGTCGTACGAGATTGCGGACGCACAGATTGAAGACATTAAGGCGAAGATTTGGGTGCTGAATCAGTTGACGTTTACGGGGGCGGCGATTCTGCGGCAGGAGAAAGCGGCTTACCAGGGGACGTGGATCGAGTTGGAGGCGTGATTTTCTTTTCTTCCGCGACTGAGGGCTTTAATCATGGGGGACACAGGGTCACAGAGGAAAGGTGGAACGTGGGGAGAATGACTTGCGGCGGTAAGGGAGCAATTGAGAGCGCAGGGGTCCTTCGACTTCGTAACTGCTCCGCTTCGCGAAACAGTTACTACGCTCAGGATGACAGTTTTGAGAACGTTCTGTAAATCATGGAGGCGGTCAATGAATGAGGAGATGGTGCAGCAGATGATGGCGGCGGCGGAGCGATTGGCTTCGGCTACGGAGGCGCTGGATCGGGTCCTGGGCAAGATGGACGCACAGCAAGAGATGTTGAACGCAAAGGTGGACCGCATTGTGGCGGCAGTGGAGGAGACGATCGCACAATCGGCTGAGCAGCGGCAGACGGAGGCGGCTGGGAGCGATTTGCGAGAACGGTTGTCAGGGTTGGAGAAGTCGAACGCGGACTTGAAGGCACAGGCGGCGCGGATGGTGCGGAAGACGATGTCTCCGGTGGTGTCGGCGCTGCTGGCCAAGCATGAGGTTGAGGGCGAGCGATTGGACGGAGCTGTGCTCGACAAGACGTTGGCAACGCTGAGCGTCGAACAGAGGATGGCGGTGAAGGCGGAAATGGCGCGGGCGGGAATGATCGAGTAGCGTCAGTGGCCGGTGGTCAGTGGTCAGTGATTAGAAGCGCGACTTTGGTCGCGCTTTTTTGTTTGGGGCACTCACGAGAACAGCAGTCAAAACTTAATTGAGGAGAAGAGATGAGAGCAGAATTTTTGGATATGCAGGCGGCGGCGGATTTTCTTGGGCCGGGCGCGATTGAAGTCAACCGGTATCAAAGCGAAATCACGGACATCGTGCGGCGACGCGGAGCGTTCGGGCAGCGGATCAAGCAGGTTCCGGCAACGGGGCATCCGTCGAGATTCTTTGAGCAGACGGGAATTGCTGCGCTGACGGCGGCGCAAGCGTTTGTGGATCCGCGAAACATCGTGGCGATTCTGGGGAGTCCGACGCGAGTGGAGCGGAGCGTACCGCTGAAGGCACTGGTGTCGCAGATCAACTACAACCTGTTCGACATGGAGGTTGGGTCG
>JAYTFO010000348.1:0-1797 GCA_043734305.1 Acidobacteriota bacterium
TTCCCGCGCGTAGCTTGCGCCGTCTTCGCGTTGCTCCACGCGCCACTCGCCAGTAACCGCGGAGACGGTATCGACGAACTGCTCCGCCGTCAATCGCCGCGGCATGGGGCCGCGAAACGTGTACGCTTCCGGAGTATGTGACTGCGTAGCTTCCACCGTCGGGCCCTGATAAGCGCGCGAGGTCATCATCAGGGTCAACAGATGCTTGAGATCGTAGCCGTTCGCCGCGAAGTCTGACGCCAGCCAATCCAGCAAATCCGCATCCCAAGGCTGGTTGTCCATCTCATCCACCGGATCGGTGAGTCCATGTCCAAACAACTGCCGCCAATATCGATTGACCAGCGTCCGTGAGACGCGCCCATTCTCAGGGTTGGTGAAAAACCGTTCGGCGGCGGCGTGACGTTCCCGCAGTGTTGCGCCATCTTTCACCCGGCCCAGCTCGGGATAGAGAAACTCGGGGCCGGTGCGTACACCCGTCTTCAAATCGCAGCGCACCAGTTCGAGCGAAGGATTCTCTGAGAACATCGCCGCCAAGCCGTATGACTGCTTCAGCTTGTATTGATTGATAAAGCTGTCATGGCAGGATGCGCATTTCAGGTTGACACCGAGAAAAATCTGCGCCGTGTTTTGGGATGCCTGCATGAAAGACGTCTGACTCGCATTGATATCGCCGCGCCAGTTCACTCCCACCAGAAAGCCAGTCGGATCGTCGGTAGCCACTGGATTGACCAATGCGGCCACCATGCGGCTGTACGGTTGATTGGTCTCAAGCGCGCGCTTCAACCATGGCGTGATCGATTCACGCGTGCCGTGATAGACCACTCCCTGATCGTTCCGCAACAGGTCGTTCCAGAAGCTGATCCAGTGGCCGGCGTAGAGCGATGAGTTCGCCAGTAAGCTGGAAACCATCTTGTCGCGCTTGTCCGGGTTCGCGTCGTCGAGAAACGTTCGCAACTGTTCGGCGGTCGGCGGCAGGCCCCAGATGTCGTAATAGACGCGCCGCGCAAACAGGTTATCGGCCACTGGCTCGGGCAGATCTTGCTTCAGGTAAGCCGCCACAAACCGATCAATCGGATTCGCGTATTTTGATTCCGGAATGGGCGGCGTTCGGGGAGCTAGCGGAGCCGTCCAGCTTTTGGCGGCAACGGGCGCGGTGTCGGTCCAAGGCGCGCCTTCTGCAATCCACTGCCTCAGGGTGTCCACCTGAGTGGCGGTCAAAGGATCGCCTGCGGGCGGCATCCGCTTGCCAAGCTGTCCTGTCACCCGGCCGATCAGCAAATGCTGGACCTTCAACACGCCTTCGCGCTTGGTCAGATCGAGTCCGGCCTGCGGCTTCGCGCCGCTATGGCAAGGAGCGCACCGCGAGGCCAGAATCGGATGGATCGACGTAGCGAAATCGACATCCGCCTGCAATGCGGACGCGGCGATCAGAAGGAGTGCAAACTTCAGCAAGTACTATTTTATCCGAGTTGAGTTGCTTTTCCCGACACTTCCACCAGGATTTCTACAGCCCTCTCGATCTCTTGCTCGGTGTTGTAGTAGCGCGGCGAGATGCGCAACAGCGTTGACGCGCCCTTCCGGTCCATATCGATGACCCCGGACTGACGAGCCGACACACTGGTGTTCACGCCGCGTCTCCTCAGCGCTAGCTTTATCTCACTTGTGTCGCGCCCTGGAATCATCACGGACACGATGGCGCATTGGTTACGTCCGCGGTCGAGGACTCGCATCTTGCCGCTTCGCGCTATCAATTTCCGAGCATACTCGCCCAGCGCCGACGCGTGCTGGAACGCGACC
>JAYTFO010000349.1:0-6710 GCA_043734305.1 Acidobacteriota bacterium
GCCTGCAAGGCGACCTGGATGTCGCTTACGGTAGTAACCATGACGACGGGGACGTCGGGGTATCTCTCTTTGGCGCGTTCCAGAAGGGCGGTGCCGTCCATTTCACCGGGCATCAGCATGTCGGTGAGTACGAGGTCGAATTCCTCGCCGGATTCGAGCAGAGACATGGCTTCCATGCCGCTGGCGGCCTGGCGGGTCTCATAGTGGGCGCCACCGAGCATGGAACAGACGATTTCCCGGATGGTCTCTTCGTCGTCTACCACGAGAATTCGGTCGGGAGACATGGTTGTGAATGCTGAGTGTATCGTTCATTCTAACGCAGGTTCGACATTCCGAAAGTAACCAGTTGGGGGCGGAAAACCGGCAGGAAATGAAGGCCCGCATGGTATCTAAAGATACTGACTTTGGTATACGTGTCTATGAATCCTGCCTGGTTCTCAGGGTACCCGGTTGGCGCTGCCATTCCATGGTTGGCGCCGAGGGAGACCACTGCCCTGATCCTGGCGGTGGTGAGTTTCCTCTTTTTTCGTGCCTTTCGTGAACGATACCTGCTGACTTGGGGGATGGGTTGGATTACGTACGCCGTGTTTCTGTTTATGGAGCGGCGGGGCGCGATTCATGCTCCATCGGCGGCGGTGGCGGCGATTACGTCGACGGAATTTGTGCTGGCCCTGGCGCTATTCGCGACGGCGGCGCTGCTGTCGGTACATGCCAAGCGGCTGCTGACAGCTCTGCTGATGGTTTGCTCGGTGGTGGTGGCGTGCGCCGTGTTGCGCCCGTTCTATTTGCCGGAGTCGGAAGGAATCAAGATCGGGATCGAGGTGGGCTGTCGCGTAGTGGCTGCGCTGGCAGGATTTGGACTATTGCGCTATCGCTTTGGACGCATCGGGGTGGGCGCAGTTCTGTTGAGTCTGGGGCTGCTCACTCTGAATCTCCATTGGTCTCCGTACACCAGTCACATTCCCGGCGAAGGGTTGCTGATTCTGGAAGTGCTCTTTGGATCCAGCATGTTCCTGCTGGTGCTGGGAGATTCGAAGTCGCGGGTTGAGCGGCTGTCAGTGTTGAACGAGTTGACGGTGACGATATCGCGTGCCCAGAATCACGGGCCGATGATGCAGTCGGCGCTGGAAAAGCTGAAGGTGCTGGCTCGGTCGAAGACGGCTTGGTTTCGGATGATCGAAGGGCCGCAACTGGTGCTGACGCAGCATGTCGGCCTGTCGCCGGACAGCGCGCGCGCCATCGGACAGGTCGGCGCAGACGACAGTTTGACGCAGGTTTTGCAAGACAACCGGGCGGCCGTGCTGAAACTCGCCGAGATGCCGGAGTCGGTGCGCGAGCATTTCAAGAAGCAAGGCATTCATCACGTTGTGGTCCTGCCGGTGCAGGGCAAGAAGTCTGTGATCGGCACGCTCTCGTTGGGATGTTCGTCGAGCCGACGGCATAGCACGGAAGAACTGGAATTTCTGGAAACCGTGACCCATCAACTGGGGATCGCGGTTGAAAATCTGCGATTGCTGGAGCAGGTATTGCGCTCGCAGCGGCAGTGGATGAACACGTTTGATTCGATTCAGGATCTGATCCTGGCGCATGATGGGGATTTCCGCATCCTCAAGACCAATCAGGCGCTGTTGCAGCGACTGGAGCAGGCGCCGGCGGACGTGGTGGGCAATCTGTGCGAATTGGTTCTGCCGCAGAGGATGCCGTGGAGCGGATGTCCGTACTGCGATCGTGGGGCGGGGCTGACGGAAGGGCCGGACGCGTGTTTTGGCGGACAGGCGCTGGTTTCGACGTCGTCGTTTACGGAGCAGGGAAGCCAGCAGAAGGGTACGATCCACGTGGTGCGCGACACCACTGAGCGGCACGTGGCGGAAGAAAAATATCGCATGCTTTTCGAGCAGGCGCAGGAAGGCGTGTTCGTCGCGACGCTGGAAGGCAAGCTGCTCGACTGCAACGATGCGTTTGTGACCATGCTGGGGTACGTCAGCCGGGAAGAATTGACGGCGGTCGATATTGATAGTGTGCTGTATCCGGTGCCGGATGAGCGGGCGGCGTTCCGCAAGGAAATTGAAGCGCACAATTATGTGCGGAATTTCGAAATCACGGTGCGCCGAAAAGATGGGACGCTGCTGACGGCGGCGGCGAGTTGTTTCGCGACCCGCAATTCGACGGGAAACATTGAGCGCTACCAGGGATTTGTTCTCGACATCACGGAGAAGAAGCGTTCGGAAGATGAGATGCGGCGGCGCAATCGCGAACTGAACGCGCTGAATGCGATGGCGGTGATCGCGACGCAGTCGTTCGATCTGGACGAAATTTTGAACCTCACGCTGCGGCAGGTGATTTCATTGTTTGGGGCGGAGACGGGATCGGTCTATCTGGTGGCCGGACCGGAGGGTGTGTTCCGGCGGCGAGCGGGGTGGGGACCGCGCAGCGAGGCGCGCGTCCGCATGTCGGAGGTAAGTTTCCCGGAGGGCTTTGGCGATCTGGTGATGCGGTCGCGGGCGGAAGTGGTGGGCCAGGATTTTGTGCCGCACCTGCCTCCGGCGGTAGTGGAATTTGTGTGCGCGGACCGGTTGCCGGGATGGATATGGGTTCTGCTGTGGAGCAAGGACAAGCCTATCGGGATCATGGGCATTGCCAGCAAAGAAGTGCGTCACTATTCGAGCAACGATGAAAATCTGCTGGTGGCGATCAGCCGGCAACTGGCGACGACCATCGAAAAAGTGCAGCTCTACGAAGAGACGTGCAAAGCGTACGAAGACCTGCGGCACACGCAGGAACAGCTGTTGCAGAGCGAGAAGATGTCGGCGGTGGGGCAACTGATCGCGGGCGTGGCGCATGAATTGAACAATCCGTTGACCGCGATTCTGGGCTATGCGCAATTGCTGGAACAGGCCGGGCTGGATTCTCGCTCGGCCGACTATGTGAAAAAGCTATTCAAGCAGGCGCAGCGGACGCATCGCGTGGTGCAGAATCTGTTGTCGTTTGCGCGGCAGCGCAAGCCGGAGAAGCAGGACATCGATCTGAAGAAGGTACTGGAAGAAACGCTGGCGCTGCGGGAATACGATCTGAAGGTGAGCAACATCACGCTGGAGCGCGATCTTCCGGACAACATGCCGCCGGTGGTGGCCGATCCGCATCAGTTGGAGCAGGTGTTTCTGAACGTCATCAACAATGCGCTGGACGCGATGCTGGAGAGCAACAGCAGCGGCGTATTGAAGGTCCGCGGCTTCCGCAGAAACAATTTTGTTTGCGTGGAGTTCGACGACAGTGGGCCGGGCATCAAAGATCCGACGCGGATTTTCGATCCGTTCTACACCACCAAGACGATTGGCAAAGGGACAGGACTTGGGTTGAGCATCTGCTACGGCATCATCAAGGAACATGGCGGAGAGATCGTGGCGCGCAATCGGTCCGAAGGAGGCGCGGCCATTGAAATCCGGCTGCCGGCAAGCGATCGGAAAGAAGTACCGGTAGCGCCTCCTGCGTCGCCGCGGCGCGAGTCGCTATTAGAGGGACGCGTCCTGCTGGTGGAAGACGAAGAAGCAGTCCTGGAATTTGAGCGCGATGTGCTGGTGGGGGCGGGCGCCGATGTGACGACCTCGCTGAGTATGGACGAAACCAAAGATCATCTGCGCACGGGCTCCTACGACGTCGTGGTGATGAATGGCCGCATGCCGGGCGGGCCGAGCGCACAGGAAATGTATCGCTGGATGTCGGAGAATTGCGCGGGGATGGAGAAGCGGCTGTTGCTGACGTTCTCCACGGTTACCGATCAGGAGACGCGGCAGTTTCTCCAGGAACAGAATGTGCCTTCCTTGGCGAAGCCGTTCGAAGTGGCCGACCTGATTTCCCAGGTGCTGCGATTGTTGCAAGGGGCAGATGCGGCGGACGCGAAAGCGGCGGCGGCGGGGTCCGGGGCGTAGAAGTTCGAACTCTTGCAGCTAGAGTTGTGCCTTCAGGCCGCGAGTCATTTCCGAAATCAGTTTCTGATTGCGACGATACCAGCGCCACGTTCCCCTCTTTTTGACTTCCACCAGGCCGGCCTTTTCCAGAATCCTCATGTGATGGGACACGGTGGGCTGCGACAACTTCACTTGTTCTTCGATGTCGCCGGCGCACAGGCCGGTGTCTTTGTCTTTCGCGTTGCTACCTTTTTCTTTGAGCGCTTGCAGGATGCGTCGGCGAGCAGGGTCAGCGATGGCGTGGAGGAAGAGAGCGAGGTCGCGGGACATGTGAGGAAGAGTATCAGATGGAATTTGTAATTTGGTAATTGTGTAATTTGTAATCGAAAAGCAAATGTACCGAGATTTGAAATTACAAATTACAAATTACCAAATTACCAATTTATTTCTTCAAGATTGGATTGTATCCGTCAGCGACTAATCGGCCGCGCATTTGTTCGGCGTCTTTGAGGTTGGCGTAGGGGCCGACTTGCACGCGGAAGAATTTATCGACCGACGGGTTGTTGGCGGAGAAGGCCGGATATTGTTTTTTCTTCAGGGCCTCGACCAGGGCGTCGGCGTCTTCGTGGCGGGTGACGGCGGCTACTTGGACGTAGTAGGAGTTGGTGGCGGGCGCGGTTGAGTCAGCCTCGGTCTTGGGCGGTTCTGTCGATGACGATGCCGCGGGCGGCGGTTGCGCGTCGGGCGATGCTAGTTTGGTGTCGGCGTTTTTCTGTTCTACGGATTTGTAGAAGCTGAAATTTTCGGACGCGGGCGCGGTCGGCTGATTGTTCTTCCCCGCGGAAGGGCGCACTACGGCGGACGGCGTTCCGGATTGCGCGGCCAACACGTTGCCGCCTCCGACCAGCGTCGCTTTGCGGCCCAGCGAAAAGCCGATGGCGAAAAATCCGGCGCAGATCACGACCAGCGCGAAGAACAACGCCAGCATCCGGCCGGTGCCGAGGGTTATTTCCGTATCCTGTGGAACATTGGCCATAGTGAAGCGGTGCTGCCGTTAGCTCCCTGTCTTTTCTGAAGTGGGCGCCAGCAGTTTTTGGAGCCCAGAGAAGAAATCGACCGGCACGGGAAAAACTACAGTGGTATTTTTTTCGACGCCGATTTCGGTCAGGGTTTGCAGGTAGCGCAACTGCACGCTGACGGGTTCGGTGGCGAGCAAATGGGCAGCGTCCACCAGGCGTTGGGCGGCGGAGAACTCGCCTTCAGCATGAATGATCTTGGAGCGCTTCTCGCGTTCCGCTTCCGCCTGCTTCGCCATGGCGCGCAACATGGACTCGGGCATATCCACCTGCTTCACTTCCACGTTGGAAACCTTTACGCCCCAGGGCGCTGTGTGGGTGTCGAGAATACTTTGCAGGCGCAGGTTAATTTTTTCGCGATGTGCCAGCAGTTCGTCGAGTTCCTGCTCGCCGAGGACTGAGCGCAGAGTGGTCTGCGCGAACTGCGAAGTCTGGTACACGTAGTTCGAAACTTCGACGACCGCTTTGTTGGGATCGATCACGCGGAGGAAGATGACGGCGTTCACTTTCAGCGTGACGTTGTCGCGAGTGATGATGTCCTGCGGCGGAACTTCGAGGGCTTCCTGGCGAAGGGAGACGCGGACGATACGGTCGATGGGCGAGAAAACAAAAATGACGCCGGGGCCCTTCGCGTGGCCCATCAGGCGGCCGAGGCGGAAGATAACTCCACGCTCATACTCGGCGAGAATCTTGATAGAACTCAGGAAGTAGATGACGGCGATGACGGCGGCAACACCAAATATCAAAGACCCATCCATAATGCGCCTCCATGGCGTTTGCTTGACGAGAGGTTCTGTGCGGATTGTAGCGCATGTGGGGAGTGGGCGCGGTGACGTCGCGGGGGTGGCGTTGCTCATGATGATTCGGGCGGGCAACGGAGAACGAGAATGGGTGTTATTGGTCAGGCCAGTACGGGTCTGGCGGCTGTTACGGGTTCGACTTGCAAGGTCAGTTCATTCACTTGGCGTACCACTACGCGTTCGCCTACTGGAATGGGGACGGGGCTGACGGCGTCCCAGAGTTCGCCGCGGACGAATATCTTTCCCGCCGGCGTGAGCGCGGTTTGGGTGATGCCGATTTCGCCGATTATGCCCTGCGCGCCGGTGGTAATTTTGTTGCGGCGAGCGCGGACGGCAATGCTCATCAGGAACGCGGTGATCAGTCCGAGCGGGAGGCTGACGGCGAGCGCGGTGGGAAGGTGGACTTGCATTTCGGGGATGGGAGAATCGACCAGCAGGAGCGCGCCCAGGGTCAACAGTACGATTCCTCCGGTGGTTAATACACCGTGGCTGGCAAATTTGGCCTCAGCCGCGAATAGCGCAAACGCGAGCAGGATCATCGCCAGGGCCGCGTAGCGGATGGGCAGCAGGTGCATGGCGAAAGCGGCGAACAGAATAAAGATCACGCCAATCGTGCCCGGCACAACCGCGCCGGGATGATTGAATTCGAAATACACACACAACGCGCCGATCGCGAGGATGATGTAGAGAACGTTGGGATCGACGATGTAGGAAAGGATGCGCTGCTTGAGCGTCATCGGATAGTCGCGCACGGGCTGGCCGGTCAGGTTGAGAGTGACGGCGGTTCCGTCAAAGCGCTTGACTGTCTTGCCGGCGATTTGGCGGAAGAGATCTTGCTCGTCTTTGGCTACGTAGTCGATGAGTTTCTTGTCGAGGGCTTCCTGTTCGGTGAACGACTTGGATTCGCGGACGGCGCTTTCGGCCATCTC
>JAYTFO010000350.1:0-10058 GCA_043734305.1 Acidobacteriota bacterium
TCCAGCTTTTGGGCGTTCGTTCTGAATCCGTGGGCGCGATGGCAATATGCTCACACCATGGTGGGCGCGGCGATCACGGGCGCGTTTGTGATGGCGTCGGTGGGCGCGTTTTATCTGCTGGCGAACAAGTTCCACGAGCATGCCCGTATCTTCGTAAAAACCGGAGTTATCGCGGGCTGCCTGTTCAGCATCTTGCAGGTGTATCCGACCGGCGACGGCCAGGGCAGGTTGGTCGCGACCTATCAGCCCACCACACTCGCAGCCATGGAAGGACTTTTTCAGAGTCAGCGCGGAGCGCCGCTCGTCATCATGGGCCAGCCTAACGAGCGGCAAGGGAAGATTGACAATGCTCTGGAAGTGCCGGGCATGCTCAGCATGTTGACCTACAAACGCTGGAACGCGCACGTGCAGGGGCTCGACGATTTTCCCAGACAGGACTGGCCCGACAATATTCCGCTGCTTTATTACAGCTACCACATCATGGTGGGACTGGGGACGATCTTCATCGCGATCATGGTTGTGTCGGCGTTCCTGCTGTACCGCGATCGGCTTTATCACGCAAAGTGGATGCTTTGGATTCTGCTGCTAGCGGCGCCATTTCCTTATATCGCAAATACCGCGGGCTGGATGACCGCTGAACTCGGGCGCCAACCGTGGCTGGTGTATGGACTGATGCGGACCGCGGACGGATATTCGAAGACGGTCTCCGCCGGTAACGGAATGTTCACGCTGCTCGGATTCATGGGCCTCTATACCGTGCTCGGCATTCTGTTTTTGTTTTTGATCCGGCGGGAACTTGAGGCCGGACCGGGCGGCGAACACGAGCCGTCAACTCTGCAGAGCGCGGAGGCAAAGTAAATATGGCGTCTCTTTGGTACTGGATTGTCGCGGTGATGGTGACCGCCTATGTTGTGCTCGATGGATTCGATCTGGGGGCGGGCGCGATTTATCTGGCCGTCGCTCGGACCGACGAAGAGCGCCGTCGCGTCCTCGCCTCCATCGGGCCGGTGTGGGACGGCAACGAAGTCTGGCTGCTGGCCGCCGGCGGTACGCTCTACTTCGCTTTCCCGCAGCTTTACGCTTCCAGTTTCAGCGGTTTCTATCTGCCGCTGATGATGGTGTTGTGGCTGCTGATTCTGCGCGGCATCGGTATTGAATTTCGTGCCCATGTCCGCAATCCGGTCTGGCAGAAGTTCTTCGACGCGGTGTTCAGTATCTCAAGTATCCTGCTGGCCGTTTTTTTTGGAGCCGCGCTGGGGAACGTCGTGCGCGGAGTTCCGCTCGATGCGACCGGCTACTTCTTCGAACCGCTCTGGACCGACTTCTTCAACCTCGGTCCGCGAACCGGCATCCTCGACTGGTACACGGTGCTGATCGGCGTGCTCGCGCTCGTGACGCTGACTGCCCATGGGTCGCTCTACGTTGCGGTGAAGACCGACGAAGATCTGGGGCGCCGCGCTCGCGGTGTTGCCGTGCTGTGCTGGCCGTTACAGTTTTTTCTCACTTGTAGCAGCCTGGTGGCCACTTATTTCATCCGGCCCGAAGTGATGGATAACTACGGCAAACACAAGATCGGTTTCCTGGTTCCCGTCATTGTTTTTGGGAGTCTCGTGGTGATGCTCTGGGCGAATCCCAAGGGCAAAGAGAAACTCGCCTTCATCGCTTCGAGCCTCTACATCACGGGGATGATGGTGGGCGCCGCTTTCGCGCTCTATCCGGTGGTGCTGCCCGCGCGCGACCGGCAATACAGCCTGACCATCTATAACACCGCCGCGGGTAGTTATGGGCTGCACGTTGGCTTGGTCTGGTGGACTCTGGGCGCCGTGCTCGCGGTCGCATACTTCGTGTTCCTCTACCGCATGTTCCGCGGGAAAGTACAGGCCGGGGAAGGGCACTACTAGTAAGGCAGCACTCAGCAATCAGCACTCAGCAATCAACCCTCAGGAAAACCCTAAAGTCCAATCCTCGTTAGCTGCGCACGGTTTGTGGCTGAGTGCTGATTGCTGACTGCCCGTATAATCATGCGATGAGTTCTCATTCCCATGCCGGCCAGCAGCAGCCGGCTCCGCAACCGCTACCTGGTGTCAACGCCATCATCGCCGTTGGTTCTGGCAAGGGTGGAGTTGGCAAGACCACTCTCGCCGTCAGCCTCGCGCTCGTTCTCAGCAAGATGGGCCTGCGCGTGGGCTTGCTGGACGCGGACGTCTACGGTCCCAATGTTCCCTTGATGCTGGGTACGAGCGAGCAGCCTAAAGTGATGGGAGAAAATCGCATCGTGCCGCTGACGGTGCATGGGCTCAAAGTGATTTCGGTCGGCCTGCTGAATCCCGGAGACAAGCCCCTCATCTGGCGTGGGCCGATGCTGCATTCGATCATCCGGCAGTTTCTGGGATCGGTGGAGTGGGGGCAACTTGATTATCTGATCGTCGATCTGCCGCCCGGAACCGGCGACGTTTCGCTTTCGCTGATTCAGACCGTGCCGCTGACTGGTTCGATCATCGTGTCCACTCCCTCCGACGTGGCCTTACAGGACGCGCGCAAAGCGATCGAAATGTTTCGCCAGATGAAAGTCGACATCGTGGGCATGGTCGAGAATATGAGTTACTTCGTCTGTCCGCATTGCCAGCATGAGGTCGACATTTTCTCGCGCGGCGGAGCGGAGAAGACCGCAAAACAATTCGATGTGGCGTTTCTGGGAAGCGTGGAACTCGATCCGGAAATTCGCCGGGCGGGAGACAGTGGCTCTCCAGCCGTCCTCAAAGGTGAAGATTCGCCGCATGCCAAATCGTTGTTTGCGTTCGCCCGCAAGGTGATTGAGCGGGTGGACGAAATCAGGTCCAGTAGTTCCGCCAGCGTGGTGCAGATCCAGTAGGGAAACGTTTTCCTCTGTGATCCTTGTGGTTAAGAAAGAGCTTGAACCACAGAGGTCACAGGGGTCACAGAGGAATTCTGCATGTCGACCGCACCAATTCCGGATTTTCTATACGGCACGGCCTGGAAAGAAGACCGTACCGCCGCGCTGACGGAACTGGCGATCCGCGCGGGATTTCGTGCCATCGATACGGCGAACCAGCGCCGGCACTATTTCGAAGAAGGCGTGGGGCAAGCGTTAGCGGGCGCTTATCGAAACGGCGTGGTCACGCGCTCTGATTTTTTTCTCCAAACAAAGTTTACCTATCAGCGCGGACAGGATCACCGTCTGCCTTACGATCCCGAGGCTAGCCTTGCCGTTCAGGTCGCGCAATCGATGGCCAGTTCGCTCGAACATCTCGGGACTGACTACGTTGACAGCTATGTGCTGCACGGCCCGTCGTCAGGCTATGACTGGACTGAATCTGATGCCGAAGTTTGGGAGGCGATGAGGAAAGAGCGCGATGCCGGACGCACGCGCCTGCTGGGTGTGAGCAACGTTTCACTGCAACATCTTGAGCAGATGACGGCCGCGCATGTTGAAGGTCCAGCGTTTGTTCAGAACCGTTGTTTCGCCCGCACGGGATGGGACCGCGATGTGCGATTGTTCTGCCGCGAGCGCAAGATCGTTTATCAGGGGTTCTCTCTTCTTACTGCGAACACGGAGGTGCTGCGGCATCCCCTGGTTACTGATCTTGCCTCTCGCCTGAACGCCACTCCGGCGCAAGTTGTGTTCGCCTTCGCACGCACGGTTGGAATGCTGCCGATGACTGGCACGTCCGATGCCGAGCATATGAGGCAGGACTTGGCGAGTTGCGACTTGGCGCTCTCGGTCGATGTAGTGCCGGCGATCGAGTCGCTGGCAGGATGAGTAGCGGCGGAACAGGTTGCGGAAGGACTAGGTTTTCGAGAACCGCGCGAGCCGGTAGACTGCATCCGCACTTTCATCCTTCAGCACCAGTCGCGCTACAAGTTCTCCCAGCGCCGGACCATGCTTGAACCCGTGTCCCGACCCGCCGCCTAGTATCCACACGTTTGAGTTGGCCGGATGCCGGTCGACGATGAAGTTGTGGTCCGTCGTGTTTTCGTATTGGCATACGCGAGTCTCGACCAGAGGCGCGTCTTTCATTCCTGGAAAGCGATACGCAAGATAGCGCCGCGCCCCAGCCAGGCAGTCGCTGTCGACCACGCGCTGCCCCAGAGTCGGATCGAACTCCGGACCGCGCGTGTCGTCCGCCATCTTGAAACCGCGATTTTGATTCCCAGGAATTCCGTACATGAAGTGATCGCTATGGTCCGCCCACACTGGAACCGCGCCTTCGTCATAGCGGTAGTCGCCTGCGGGAGTGCCGAAGAAAAAAATGTCTTGTTTGGTTGAGAGGAAGTGCGGTCCTACAGTCTGCGGGAACAGTTTGCCGAGCCACGGCCCGCACGCAAACACGTAGCGATCGGCAAGCAGATGCGATCCATCGGAAAGCGTCAGGCCTTTCCAGTCCGCGCTTTCCAGTCCTTGCTCGGAGACAGTCGCTTGCCGATACTCGCCGCCTTCCTCTACGAAATGCTCGACCACGGCCTGCGTGGAGGCGCGGGCAAACAGATATCCACTCTGCGGTTCCCAGATTCCCCACTCGACTTTCTCGAAATTGATTTGCTTCCAGCGACGCGCGAGTTCGTTCGCCGATAGTTGCTCGAACGGAATCCCCGCGTCTTTCAGCATTGGCAGCGATCCGCGTTCGAAGTCGCCGTCGCCCTCGACCATCCACAACACTCCGACGCGATGAAAGAATTTCTGTTTCCAGCGCTCTTCGTTGTCGCGCCAGAGTTCCATCGCGCGCGCGGCCATTTGGGTGTACGGCTGATTGGGTCCATAGGCGCCGCGCATGACGCGCGTCTCTCCACCGGAAGACGCACGCGAATTTCCCGGTCCCCAGGCATCGAGCAGCGTGACCCGCGCGCCGCCGCGAAGAAGATAGAGAGCGGCCCATCCGCCAAACGCGCCCGCGCCCACCACCACAATGTGAGGTTTGCTGTTCATAGGTTTCTGAGTCCTACCCGCATCTTGGTTGGTCTGAGGTGCCAATCCGCCAAACGACTTCTCTCCCGCTGCGACGACCGCCGCGGCCAACCCCAGTTTGCAAGCCTCGCGACGGGAGACGCCGGCAGTCGTCCTGTGCTTTTGTCGTGACAAGACGCGAATTTCAGCCATAGCGGTTTATCGGCATCATACCCACAACAGACAGAAGGACCGGCGCGCCGAGTTTACCGATGTCCTTCTCAGTGACAAATCGCGTCATCGACAAACTGGCCGCTTGCTGCCATCGCGCCCAGCGATTTCCCGCACGCGACCATGCTCTGATCCAGTGGGTCATCCTTCAGCGTGCCGGGCGCGACATAGGTCATGTTCACCCGTTTCGCCACGTACTTGTCGCTCAACTGCTTCATCTTCTGATACTCACTCGCTATCAACCGCGCCGCGCCCTGATCCGCATCGGTGGTTGCCGCGGCCTGTGCAAGCCGCAGATTCGTCATCGCCTGCGCCTCATAGGGCGCCAGGCCATCTTTCGTCAACGGATACTGATTGTCGATCGCACTCGTCAGCGCGCTATGCCACTCCCGCACTGTGCTCATCTGCTCGATCCCCGCACGCAGGAACTCGCGCGAGAATCCCGGAGTGGTCGCTGGACTTGCCGCAGCCGGTGTCGTCGCCGCGTTTCCGCCCGCTCCCGGCGGCGTCAACGTAATCTGATTTCCGTTGAAACTCAGCGACCCATTGACTACCCGCGCCAAGGCTTCCACTTTTACATAATTTTTTCCCTTGATTTGCGTCACCGGGACGCTGCCTGCGTGGCCAGTTATCACCAGCGTCTGAATCGGTCCCTGCGCCGTAGCCATCACGAAAACGATCATCGCCAGCGTCATCATCGTCCACACACTGCGCGTTTTCTTTGTCATCGTTCCGCTCCTGACTCAATGCTAGTCGCTAGTTTAGAACAGTCAGGATAAGATGGTGCCGTATAAACATCCGCCGGTCCTAAGGGACGCGGCGTGGTCTTGTGCCTTGGCGGCACTGCGTTGAGTCGGGGCTGGTAGTTTTCCTAGAGTAGTGCTATCCAGACGATTTTGTTTAGACTTGGCCCGATACTGGAATCATTGGCAAACGGAAATCCAGTGAATGTTCACGCCCCAGCGCCGCCGAGGCCGAACACGGAGCGTGGCAATCTAAAGGAGAGAACACAAAGTTATGAATCAATCCAAAGTAGCCAGGATCGCATCCACCGTAGCCCTGTCCCTCACGGTATTCGTATTGTTGAGTGCCTCGGTGTCTGCCCAGACAAAAGTCGAGGGCCTGATCAAGGAAAGAGACGGCAATACCCATGGTGCTGGAGACTCCGGGCAATCCCAAACTGGTCGTCGTGCTGACCGACCATACTGAAGTAGGCCAGGTCCAGGGAGCGCCAAGGCCCGCCGGAAGCAAATGTCGATGGCCGCCCTCGTTCCGGGACTTCCCGTTCAGGTGGAAGGAACCTACGACAGCAATAACCAACTGATCGCGAGTAAAGTGAGTTTCAAGGGCAACGATCTGGCGCAAGCCCAGGCCATTCAGGCTGGTATGCACGAGAGCAAGAAGCAGATCGCGCAGACCGAGGAAGAGCTGGCGAAAGCAAAGGCTGAGCTGGAGGCACACCAGGCACAACTGAACGAACAGGAGAAGAAGGTCGCTGCCAACAAGGCGGCCATTGCCGCTAACGTCGCCCGCTTCGGTCAACTCGACGATTACTACATCTTCGACGAGGTCACGGTCTACTTTGCCAACGGCAAAACGAACTTGACCCCAAGTACAACCCCCAACTGATGGCGTTGGCGCAGAAGGCCGAGGCCATCAAGGCTACATGGTCCAGGTCAAGGGTTACGCCTCCGCCACGGGTAGTGCCGCCGTGAACCAGAAGCTGAGCGAAGACCGCGCCAACAATGTGACCAATTTTATGTTGCAGCAGGGACATATTCCCCTGACCAGAATGCTGGCCCCGGGCGCGATGGGCGAGAGCCGGCAAGTCGGCGAGGGCAAGGATAAGTCGGCCGAGAAAGAAGCGGAAAATCGTCGCGTGGTGGTGCGGGTCCTGCAGAACAAGGGAATCGCCGGCGTCCAGTAACCTGGCGGAGCAGCGGTTGCCGATCGGATCACGGCTGCGCATTACGGCTGCGCATCATGGATGATAGATCATGGTTGATAGATCAGAACCAGGGCAACCGCTGCGACCAGTAGTTTGACGAGCCATCCCACCGCGTACCAGGCCGTAATCGGCGCGGACAGTTTCGTCCAGATGGCGTTGCTGATCAGCATCGGCACAGCGACCGCGAGCCACAGGGTCACGGCGAATCCGAAAGTTGCGTGGCAGGAAATAAGCCGCAAGTGAACGCAGAGTAAGTCAAACACCGCGCATGTGACAAACGGTAGCGGACTCGACCATGCTATCGCCTTCGACTCTCCCTGGCCCCCGCGAAATCGCCAAATTTCGGGAGCTCGGTCGAAGCGCTTATAGAGAAAATCGCTGCCCATGAACAGCCAGTCCGTCATGGACGCCACGAATCCGCCAGCCAATATCGCGAGCGCTAGTCGATTCCAATTCATACGATGCGGAGACAATGTAGCATGCTGCGGACGTGGAGGGACAGCGATGTTTGAACAACAGCTTGCTCCAACGCAGTGAAAAAACCCCACTTCTCGCAACGAACTCGAGAAATGGGGCACCCCGGTTTGATATGATGCCGCGGAAGCGGGCCACCCGCCTTTTTCAACCAGAACTCGCAGTTCCAGCCATGTATTCAGGGGCAGCCCATATTGGTGGGCAAACAGGCGTTGCTCCAGACAGCACAAGGACTCGTAGATCAGCTCGCCCTTAATGCGACCGCCCTCGGCGAAGAAAAGCGCCATTCCCAAAGCTCTGTGCGCATTCCCAATCTTGTTTTCACGGAAGAAATCCCTGATACCATCCGCTCCGGCGGTGCCTTTCACCAGTCGTTGCAAGGCTTTCAGGCCGACCCGCGTATGCATGTCGTAGCAAAAGCTGGGAAGATCGAAAAGCATTTTGTAGGGCGGTACCGGGGTCTGTACTCTGGTCAACTCCAGAGGGAGCGTCAAACCAACAAACCTCAACAGCCCTTCCGCCCGCCAATCGTTCTTCCTCTGCCATTCCAGCCATGAATTCTCCGTGCACTTTACACTCGTTGTCTGGTGCATGATCGCGGAGACAATCGGCTCGTCCTCAGCTCGAAGCTCGGGCAATTCACATTTCATGGCCGCAGGTTCAATCACTCCGTAACTGCAATAAATACGACTGCGAGTCGAGAGATCACACATCTGCTCTGCAAGAAAACAGAACAGGTCGTAGTTCTTACTGCCGGTCTTCTTCGGGGGAAAAACCGTCGAACAGGCGACTACAAAAGCAGCAAGAGTGTCATCGGCAGGCCCCACGTCTTCACAGGCGATGACACAAAATCGCCTCCAAAAGTAAGCATGCTCCTCCGGCATCCCGTCGATTGCCGAGAGCAGATAAAGTGATATTTCCTTTTCTCCTCGTCGGATCGATTTCTGAAAAGCAGAAACCAGTTCCCATTTCCGTTCCCTGGCTAAGAGCAAACGCCCCTGCGGTGGATCGTATTGCCGAAGAGAATCACACAGAAAAACCCACCGATCGGAGACGCGCTTCGCCCACATGACATCCGGATATCTGTACAAATGGTCGATTTGTGAACAGGAAATCATTTCAATTGTAGGGATTTAGATACGTATTATTAGATGCTATGTGCTTTCTATAGTTGCACTTACGCGGCGCTGTGGACCAAAAAATTGCCGGGTTCTGCCTATGAGTAAGACGTAGATAGTTGAACGACCACAGACTCGCCATTCTCGCGATAGGGGCGCCATTTTAGTCCGTTTATTGCATGGCGGTGAGGGTTTATGTCGGCTGGGTGGTTTGGAGAGTAAACCGATGAACACTACTCTGCTTGGGTGAAGCGGAGTGTGACCCTTGGGTCAATGAGTGAAATTGGGATTTTTCAACAATTGGCTATTCTCGATATACTCGCTCGAAGTGAACAATCAGAACCAATCGTTTCCCATAATCAAGTCACCTATGCTCCGCAAAACGGCGGAGTACTTAGCAGGTGCGCTTCTGATGGCGACTATCGTCCTGGGTGTGACCGCATCGGAAGCCGTCACAATGATTGCGCTGGGCCTCTTCCTGATGGTGGCAGCTTTTGCGGTTAGCGGGATTCGTGGAGGTTTAGCGTTCAGGTCGCCGTACCTTCCCGTGCGGAAGGCTGGACGAATCGCGATGTTCTGCATTGGCATCTTGTCTCTGGTCTTGGGCGCAGCCAGATTTCTACAGCCTTAGGCCATATCTAAGCGGTCAATGAGTGAAATCGCGATGTTTCAACACTTATCGTTTATGAGTGCGCGCCCGAACGCCTGCGCCAAAGAAAAAAGGCCAGCATTCTCGCTGGCCCAGGAACCACCACTTTTACTGCGCTACTTGGCGCACGTGTCGCTGACCATCTTCAGGGTCGTAACGCGAATATTACCGTACTCCTCTTTTTGGCCCGCATTCTCAACCCCTCCTTCTTTCTTTTCCTTCTTTTCCTCAGCCTTCGATTCGTGGCTGACCGTCCCGGCCACGGTTACTTTGTGGCCAACGTGGTCTTCCAGCTTAACCGTGCTGCTACGCAGGTCCCACACTTTGCCGTCTTCGCCCGCGATGGAAAACTCGCCGGCCTCGTCGCCCTTCTGCAAGCAACCCGTCACTGTCTTTTCCCCTTTAGCGGGCTTCTCCGCTTGCTTTTCTTCTGCGTTCGCTTTTGCGGTGTCCTTGGTGGCCGGGTCGTCCTGCTTGGTGGACTGAGCGAGAGCGACCAGGGATACCAGTAGCGTGCATGCAAAACAAACCAGCAACAGCTTTTTCATCTGTGGACTCCTTCGGTCAGATCTGAGATTGCGCCCGGGATTACTCGGCTCGGAAACTGCACTCCGAGACAAGGGACGCTTATCGGACAGCAACTGAACAGTTTACTAGGCACTTCTAGTCTGAAATTTCGATCCAGTGAGGGTAAGAAACTTCTCCGGGTCGTGTCTGTTCAGAATTGCTCACTTT
>JAYTFO010000351.1:0-5003 GCA_043734305.1 Acidobacteriota bacterium
AACAACGGCACCAATGGCCGCATCTTCATCCCCGTTCAGACCATGCGCGGACTCTTTCCTTTGAAAGAACAAAATGCCGAAGATGCCATCTCATTTCTGAACTATCGTCCCACCACGCCTGCGCAGCATCTCCAGGCGAGGAACGAGTTGCACGAGATCATCGCCCGCCGCCACGGTTTCGATCCCAAGCTGGAAGACTCCTTCAACGATTGGGACACGATCGAGAACAACGAAAAAGTGGGCAAGATCTTCAGCGCCATGGATTGGTTCCTGGGCGTAGTGGGCGTAGTCACGTTAGGCCTGGGCGCGATTGGCATCATCAACATCATGCTGGTGTCCGTAACCGAGCGCACCCGCGAAATCGGATTGCGCAAAGCTCTGGGCGCAACCCATCGCGCGATTCTCACGCAATTTTTTGTGGAGGGCGCCTTTCTGACCGCGCTCAGCGGCGCGATTGGATTGGCCGTGGTTGGTGGTTTTGTTTCTCTGCTCGCACTGTTGCCGGCGCCCGAAGGATTTGACACACCTCGGATTGTTCCCGCGTCCGCCGTTGTCGCCATCGTCTCGCTCGCGATTGCGGGCATCGCCGCCGGCCTGTATCCAGCGCGCCAGGCCGCGTTGCTGCAACCGGTGGAAGCATTGCGTCAGGAATAGATTGGGGAGTCTCCGATGAAGTCCCAGGGTTTCCTCTGTGCCCCCTGTGACCTCTGTGGTTAAGGTTTTTTTCTCGGACAAGAATAATCATGTTCTTCGAACTCGGCCGTCAGGCCTACAACGCGCTCAAGCATAACCGCCGCCGCAGCATCCTTACGATGCTTGGGATGGCGTGGGGCATCGCGACCGTCGTGCTGCTGTTGGCGTACGGCGCGGGATTCGAGCGCGGGTTGTGGGTAGCGTTTCGCTCTTTTGGCACGAACCTGATTTTTATTTTCCCCGGACGCACTTCCTTGCAGGCGGGCGGCACCAAGGCAGGTTCCGAAGTCAAACTCACCATCAACGACCTGGAGTACCTGCAAGCCGAAGTACCGTTGATCAAGCGACTCTCTCCGGAAACCTCCAAGCAAATCACGGCGGCTTACGGGACCCGCAGCGGCAGCTACAGCGTCAGCGGCGTGTATCCGTACTACGCCCACATGCGCAAGATGGACGTGGAATTTGGCACGTTCTTCACCGAGTTGGATGAAAACACACATAGCCGCGTGGTTGTGATGGGCTCGGACATCAAGAAGAAACTGTTTTCCGGTCAGAATGCGCTCGGCGAGAAGTTGCGCGTGGACGGCATCTCCTACGAAGTCGTCGGCGTTCTGAAGCATGCCGTCCAGAATGGCGACGACGACATGAACAGCAAAATCTATATCCCGTTCAGCGCCATGAGCGACCTGAAGAACACGTATTACCTGAATGCGGTCGTAATGGAATACGAAGGCGACCACGAGAAAGTCGCAACGGCGATCCGTCAGTCGATGGCCTTTCACCACGAATTCGATCCCAAAGATAAGCGGGCCATTTTTGTGTTCGACGTCATCGCCGACCTGCTCGACCTGCGGATCATCACGACCGGAATTAAGATCATGCTTGGCTTCATCGGCCTGCTGACCCTGGGCATTGGAGGCGTTGGCCTGATGAACATCATGCTGGTGTCGGTGACGCAGCGCACGCGCGAGATCGGCGTAGAAAAAGCATTGGGCGCGCGCCGCTGGCATATTCTCGTCCAGTTTCTGGCCGAGGCCCTGGCGATCACGCTTTTGGGAGGACTCGCGGGCGTCGTCCTGGCGTATATAGTCTCCTGGTCAGTGGGCTCGCTCACGCTCTGGAGTGCCTTCCAGGAAAACGCCGGCGAAGGCGATATTCACTTGACCATCGATTCCGCCACTCTGATTGCCTCGTCGCTGATCCTGGGATTAGTCGGCATCGTAAGCGGCATGTTGCCCGCCATCAAAGCCTCACGCCTCGATCCCATCGAAGCCCTCCGCTACGAATAAGATTTGCTCTTGTAGCGCCGGCATCTTGCCGGCGGTCGTGGCGGATGCCGATTTTGTGGATGACTACGTTATCTTTAATATCAGACATAATCGGTACAGACTTGTCACGGTTATCCACTACGCCAAGACGACGAAGGAAAGAAAAACGGAAGGGCACGTCTACATCCGATCTTTCTTGACGCACAAGGGGTACGACAATCGCAGCAACTGGGATGTGAGGTTTGGAACAAAATGACCACAATTCTCGCAAACGCGGCGGAAATGATTGCGCTCGGCGCTCCCCGCGTTATACACAATGACGCGGAACTGGAAGCCTATACGGACGCCCTCTTCCAGTTGACAGCGTTGGAGAGCCCGTCTCCCTCGGAAATGGAAGCCATCGACCTCCTGACCCTGCTGGTGGAACGCTACGAGCAGGAGCATTACTCTATTCCTGTTGCTGACGCGGTTTCAGTGGTGCGGTTCTTGATTGCGAAGCAGGGCCTCACGCAACGTGATCTGATTCCTCAATTCGGATCGGAGAGCGCGATTTCGATGTTCCTGGCAGGGAAACGGAAACTCACTGTAGAGCAGGTGAGGAAATTGAGTGCTCGGTTCGAACTCCCCGCTGATGTTTTCATTCGCCAAGGAGTCGCTGCAGGGGCAAGTTAGGACTCATCTCGCCACGCAACAATGATGGGCGGCGCTACAGGACTCCCCACTAACCACTGCTTTCCTGTGATATATTCGTGCGGATTTCCACCGGAGGAGCCATGCGCCCACTTGGCGTCACGTTGATCAGTTACTACCAGATATTGCGCGGTGCGTTGGGAGTACTGTTTGGACTGAGCCTGATGCTGTTCACAAGCCTGGCCGCGAAACTGGCATCGTTGGCCGCCGAAGGCAATGCGTTGGGGAACATCCTGCACAGCCTCGGGCGATGGGCTGGTCTGGGCATCGTCGTGTTCGGGTTACTGCACATTCTGGCCGGCTCCGGACTTCTCAAAATGGAAAACTGGGGTCGCCTACTCGCGCTTCTACTCTCCGCGATCGGACTGGTGATGCTGCTGCCGGTGCTGATCGCTACGCACGGCCTGCCGCTGATTTTTGCGGTGATTAACGCGGCTAGCATCTTCTATCTAGCGCTGCCTCCGGTTAAACGTACCTTCCACGGAGAGAAACCCGCGCTCAGAGCGGCCGCGTAGTCACGGCGGTCGGGCCGCTCCGGCGCACTCCCTCGACGCGCAGGTTCTGGGAAGGGCGACGACTTTACAGCCTGCAGATAAACTCCGCGAGTGAAGCCTTTGGGAAGGGCACGACTTCAGTCGTGCCGCAAAGCACGCAGTGGACGCGGCTTCCAGCCGCTGTGGCCCGCTCTATCCGTGGATGCGAGCTGCCCGCCCGGACTGCGGGTCCAACGCGATTGCGACGAGTTAATCGTTTCCACCGATCAATAGGGACTCGCACATCCCTTCCGAAAGCCATTTACGCCTAGTACCAAAGTGCACACTCTCCGGTGCTATTTAACACTTCCGCAACATCTTCGCGATAATCTGCTAGTAACGCATGGGTGCTTCTCGGACATCGCGAACTGCACTACCTCTCCAGGTGGCGGCGGTCTGCTACCGGCGGCGCAACTCGCATGCTGAATTTCTGTTAGTCAATACCAACGGCGGCGGGAAATGGACTTTTCCCAAAGGGGCGCCCGACGCAAAACTTTCCCACTGCGAGGCCGCGGAACGCGAGGCCCACGAAGAAGCCGGCGTCACCGGACTCATCGAGCCCCGGCACTTCCACATTTACATTCACTCCAAAGGCGTCTTCTGGCAGAACGGAGGCGTGCAGGAATACGCCGTCAAGGCCTTCCTCATGGAAGTCCATCAGGCCCGCCGTCCCGAGGAAACGTTTCGCAATCCCACCTGGTTTGAACCGGAAGAAGCGCGTGTCATACTGGCCAAGGGTAGAGAAGTAAAGTATGCCCGTGAACTCCAGGCCGTAGTTGACCGAGCTCTGGAGCACCTCGGCATTTCTCGCCTTACCCTCGCTCGCTGAGCGAAGTCCATCTGGCCACTTCGTCAGTTGCTCGCTATCCCGGCCCCTTCGCGCCGCATCTTAACTTAGCGATTGAGGGTCAAGTCGTTTGGTTGCTAACGTTTTCCCGCGTCCGGCGTCCGACGATAGACACCCGTTTGTTGCAGTGGCTTGGCTGCGGATCGCCCAGGCAGGCTGCGGAAACGTTCACTGTTGTACTTGTTTTTGGGTGGCGCAGCGGTTCACCGCTGCGATGAAGGCTTTGTTTTGAGTCCGGTTTTCGCCGCTGTGGTAATACTGTTTGCTCATAAACAATTTCTTCCCCAGTCTGCCAAAGCGAATCAGAATCTGCCCGTCGACGGAAAGGCCGTTAGACTTGTATCACTGGTGGAAAGATCGTCGCGGCCTCCCGCTGCTTTGGCTACTGATGTTGGCTGCTCCACTCCTGGCGCGTGACGAACAGCCGGTTGCGGCCCACCCCGAAAGACAGTTTGCCAACCTGCATATTCCCAAGCTCGAACATGGTCCCACGCTGGCCGATTTCCTGGACATGCAACCTTCCCCTGCCTTTGCAGGAAAAATGCTGAAGGTGAACGGCTTCGTTCAGCGGGACCCCAAGGACGGCTCTCCGATTTCCCAGAAGACCGAGGTGTACATCGGGTACACAGACCGGAACCTCTACGTTGTGTGCGTGTGTTTCGATTCGGAGCCGAACAAGATCCGGTCGCGCATGGCGCGTCGCGAACAGATCAACGAGGACGATCAGTTTGGATTTGTGCTGGATACATTCCACGACAAAAAAAACGGCGTGTTTTTTTACGTGAACCCCGCAGGTGTACAGCAGGACGGCATCTGGACGGAACGGGAGCCGGACTATTCGTTCGACATATTGTGGAACTCCGCGGCCAAACTCACGGGGCGAGGATATGTGGCGTGGTTCGAGATCCCTTTCAAGTCTCTGCGTTTTCCGGCAACCGAGGCGCAGACCTGGGGATTATTTTTCGAACGCGA